>WTJL01000222.1 GCA_011524845.1 Flavobacteriales bacterium
TGCAGTTGTCCGTCCAAATCAGGGCATTGGACTCACAGTCCGGCACATTCGCAGGATCGGTCAGGACGAGATCTGCGGGCCACGTGTCAATGACGGGCGCCACGGTGTCCACGACCATCACTTCTTGCACCCATGGCTCGGACGCGAATCCACACACGTCCGTGGCAGAGACCGTCCAAACGATTGTGAACTCGGAAGGACAAGCTCCCGGAATGGTGTCCAAAGATTCAGTGACGTCAATGTTGTTGTGGTCCGACCAACTCGGCGCCTCAGGCGTCCACACATCAGTGCACGCGAGGACGAGGTTGGAAGGCGAAGAGGACGGTTCCGGAGCGGCATTGTCGAACAGCTCGACGTGTTGAATCCAAACCTCTTCGTTGCCGGCCAAATCGGCCACTGTCCAGGTGAGGACAAGTGGGTCGACACACGGTTCAATCACGTCCAGCGTGTCGATGTGCACCGTTACGGCCAGTTGATCGGTGGCTGCACAGCTGTCGGCATACATCAAGTCGCTTTCCCAAGCGTCCAAGGGAAGGGGGGCACCCCAGGGCAAACTGGCGTCGGCTGGACCGTTGTCGATGACAGGAGCCAACTGATCGAGGACCGTGATTTCTTGTGTGGCAGTGGCTGCATTCCCGCACCCGTCCGTGGCCGTCCATGTGACCAACAGCATCCACTGGTTGGCACCCAGGCCTTCCAAGGTGTCCAAGGAGGCGCTCAGTGCCACCTCCGAGCAGTTGTCCGTGGCCATCGCAGAATCGAGGGCAGTTGGAGCATTGCACTCCCAGGTGACAGGCTCAGGGACAAACCCAAACGTCGGTGCCACCGTGTCGATGACTTGGACGGTTTGGATGGCTTCGGTCGAATTGCCCGCGTCGTCCGTCACGACAACAAGCCTTTCCCACGTCCCTTCTCCGGGACACGATCCAGGGAACCAGGTGTTGGTCACCGTCCACTCGACCTCCCCGCAGTTGTCGTCCACGAGAGGTTCAAGTCCAGGAATGGGCGCGTCGCATGCCACTGCTGTGTCTGCAGGAAGCACCACCACAGGTCCCACGGTGTCGACCACCGTCACGGTTCGAGACCACAGCGTTTCGTTGCCGCATTGGTCCGTGGCGGTCCAGGTTTGGTTGACCTCGTAGTTCCCCAGCGCATTCCCCAGCACCGTGTCTTGTTGAAGGACGACCGTGACCGCGCTGCAGCCGTCTTCGGCCGTGGCGTCGTCCATGGGGAAGGCTTCGTCGCAGGAAAGCAACGCATCCATGGGCGTCGCCGTCCAAACGGGCGCCAAAGTGTCCACGACATCAAGGGTCACGGTGACGGAGGAGCTGTTGCCGCTCAGGTCGGTCAGGGTGTAGGTGCGTTCGACCGTCATGGTCCCCTCACAGATTCCGAGCGTGGTGACGTCCGTCACGTCGACCGCCACCGTGTCGGAGCAATTGTCCAAAGTCTCGACCACAGCAGGTGTCAGATCGTCTCCGCATTGGAGCGTCTCGTCGGTCAATTCCGTCAGCAGTGCGGGCGGGGTGGTGTCTTGCACCACCACGGTTTGGGTCACTTCAGAGGTGTTGCCGCACGCATCTGTGGCCACAAAAGTTCGAAGCACCGCGTAATTGGACGCGTTCACACCGGGAACGACGGTCTCCGACACCATGATCGAGACGTCGGAGCATGCATCGGTGGCCTCGGCCATGTCGGTGGGCCATGCGCCGTCGCATTCCACGCTGACATCGGCTGGCACAAGGGTGAAACTTGGAGCTTCGGTGTCGACAACGTCGATGGTTTGAGACGACTCCAACACGTTGCCGCTGAAATCGACGGCAGAGAACGTCCGAACCCATGTCCCGGATCCGTCGCACGCACCTGGGAAGAACGCTTCGTCAACGAGGGTGATCTCCACGGTTTGTCCGCAAGCATCGGTGGCCGTTGGCATGGTGCTGTCAAGTTCCTCGTCGCAGTTCATCGTGTGGTCTTCGGGGAAGGAGGTCCACACGGGAGCCTGGGTGTCTTGGACCGTGACCACATGCTGATGCTCGATGAGGTTGTCGCAATCGTCCACTGCGATGAAGTCAAACACCAACGAGTAAACCCCTTCGCTGACGACCCCCACCGTGTCCACCTCCCAAGTCACAGACGGGGTGGCGCAGTTGTCCGTCGCTTCTGCAGGAACCAGGACATAGGTGTCGGTGCATTCAAGGGTGATGTCTTCCGGCAAGAAGCTCCATTCAGGGGCTTCGACGTCCGTCAATTGAATGATTTGGTCGGCTTGAGTGACGTTGTTGCAGGCGTCGATGGCGGTGTAGGTGCGAACGAGCGCTGAAATGGGTTGGGTGCATCCACCGCTGACCTCTTCATCAGTCCAAACCACCGTCAACACCGGCGAACACGCATCTTCCGCGGTGGGAATGGGAACCTGATTGAGGTTTTGGGAGCAGGACAAATCCACTTCCTCCACCAGCCCCAACAGGGTCGGACCCTGGGTGTCCACTTGGGTCAAGGTTTGGACGGCGACGTTGACGTTGCCCGCGTCGTCCGTGGCCGTGAAGGTGCGTTGAACGATGACCAAATCTCCACACAGTCCAGGCAACGTATCGACCTGAACGGTCAGGGTGAACGTGCCACAAGCATCTTCGGCTTCCACTTGGGCCACTGGCCAGTCGTCGGTGCATTCCACGATGGCATCCGCGGGCAGCAACGTGAACGCTGGCGCCGTGGTGTCCTGGACCGTGATGGTCTGCGTGGCAGAAGAGCTGTTTCCAGCATCGTCGGTTGCGGTGAACGTGCGCGTGATGGTGTAGTTGCCTGCAGCATCGCCAGCCGTCGTCTCGCTGGACACTTCGAT
>WTJL01000214.1 GCA_011524845.1 Flavobacteriales bacterium
CTTTGCGGGCCATGACTGACGTTCGAGTACGCTTTGCCCCCAGCCCCACCGGGCCTCTCCACATGGGAGGGGTTCGGACTGCGTTGTACAATTGGTTGTTCGCCCGGGCCCACGGTGGAACCTTCCTTTTGAGAATCGAAGACACCGACCAAGGCCGCTTTGTGGAAGGGGCGGAAGCGTACATCGAGGAAGCCTTGGCGTGGTGTGGACTCGCGCCCGACGAAGGCGTCCAAAAAGGCGGAGACTGCGGCCCTTACCGCCAAAGCGAACGCAGCGAGCTGTACCGCGACGCAGTGCAGACGTTGCTCGACCAGGGGCTCGCCTACGAAGCTTTTGATACGCCCGAAGAACTTGACGCGCTGCGCAAGGCCGCCGAGCCCGACGTCTTCCAATACGACGCCACGTCACGAGGAGGCCTTCGAAACAGCCTGACGATGGGGGCCGAGGAAGTGGCCGAGTTGAAGGCCAGCGGCGCGCCGTTTGTGGTTCGGTTCAAGACCCCCGACCAAGAAGAGGAGGTGCAGTTTGAGGACGCCATCCGAGGCAGCGTGAGCTTCAAGTCGAGCGTGCTGGACGACAAGGTCTTGATGAAGGCCGACGGCCTGCCGACGTACCACCTCGCCAACGTGGTCGACGACCACCACATGCGCATCTCGCACGTGATTCGGGGCGAGGAGTGGTTGCCCAGCGCGCCCCTGCACGTCTTGTTGTACCGAGCGTTTGGATGGGACCATCCTGTGTTTGCCCACTTGCCGCTGATCCTGAAGCCCACGGGCAACGGAAAGCTCAGCAAGCGCGACGGCGATGCTGGTGGGTTCCCCGTGTTCCCCACCAACTGGACCGACCCCAAAAGCGGCGACACCTGGCCTGGCTACCGGGAGCAAGGGTACGCGCCGGAGGCGTTCGTCAACATGCTCCTCATGCTGGGATGGAACCCTGGAGACGAGCGGGAGCTCTTCACGGCCGAAGAAGCCGCCAAAGAATTCTCCCTCGACCGGGTTGTCAAATCCGGCGCTCGGTTCAACCCCGACAAGGCCAAGTGGTTCCAAGAACAACACCTTCGCAATGCAGGATCTGCAGCCCATGTGGAGGCCTTGCATGTGCTTGCCGAGGCGCAAGGCGTGAATTGGACGGCGGAGCAATGCCACACCGTGTTGGACATGATGCTCGAACGCGTGGCGTTCCTGCCTGACATCATGGACACGGGATGGTTGTTTGAAGCGCCTACCGAGTTCAACGCCAAGCTTGTTCGGAAGAAGTGGAAGGAAGAAACCGCCGGGTACTTGCACGACCTCGCAACCGTGTTGGACGGGGTGGACGACTTCACAAGCGAGCGCGTCGAAACCGCCTTCAAAGGATTTTTGGAGGCCCGTGAACTCGGGTTTGGCCAGGTGCTGTTGCCGTTCCGGATTGCCCTGACGGGGGAAGGCGGCGGGCCCTCCATGTTTGACTTTGCGGCCTTCCTTGGAAAAGAGGCCACCTTGGACCGATTGAACCGCGGCGTGGATGCCGTGTTGGCTTTGAAAGCGAGCGAAGAAGGATGACGACCAACCAAATTCACGTGAACGGGCTTCGGTTTTGGGCCCACCACGGATGCATGGAGGAAGAGGCCATCATCGGCCAAGAGTACCGCGTGGACGTCACGCTGTGGGTGAACCTCGCGCCCAGCGCCGCCACAGACGACCTCACCCAAACCGTCGACTACGTCGATGTGCACCGCATTGTCAAGCGGGAAATGGGCGTGCGTAGTAAGCTCGTCGAGCAGGTGTGCCAGCGCATCGTGACCGGGCTGCGCGAAGAGCTGCCCTTGGCCGAAGCCGTGGAGGTGAAAGTCACCAAATTTCAGCCCCCCATCGGTGGAGACTGCGACCACATTGCGGTCGTGATGCAGGGCTGAGGTCCGGACGTGCCGGCCTCAGTCACAAAGACATTTCAGGGACGTCGTCGGGGACCACGAGCTTGCCCGCAGTGGCCGCGACGATGTCGTCAACGCTGACGCCTGGTGCACGTTCCACAAGGTGGAAGGCGCCATCGCGGATGTCGAGCACGGCGAGGTTGGTCACCACCCGCTTCACGCACCCTACGCCGGTGAGCGGAAGGGAGCATGCGTCAAGGAGCTTCGACGCGCCTGCGCGGTTGGTGTGCTGCATGGCGACGATGATGTTCTCGGCGGACGCCACGAGGTCCATTGCACCGCCCATGCCCTTGACCATCTTGCCGGGAATTTTCCAGTTGGCGATGTCGCCGTTCGACGCCACCTCCATGGCGCCAAGCACCGTGAGCTGCACGTGGCGGCCACGGATCATGGCGAAGGACGTGGCGCTGTCAAAAAAGACCGCGCCGGGCATGGCCGTGATGGTTTGCTTGCCCGCGTTGATGAGGTCGGCGTCTTCGTCCCCTTCCATCGGGAAGGGACCCATGCCGAGGATGCCGTTTTCGCTTTGGAATTCCACCTCCATGCCCTCCGGAATGTGGTTGGCCACGAGGGTGGGGATGCCGATGCCGAGGTTGACGTACCAGCCGTTCTGAACCTCTTGCGCAATGCGCTTGGCGATGCCGTTCTTGTCCAACATGGCGATCAGTTTGAGGGGGTTTGAACCGTCCGTTGCTCGATGCGCTTCTCGTAGCCTTCGCCTTGGAAGATGCGCTGCACAAAAATGCCCGGCGTGTGGATGCTGTTGGGGTCGAGTTCTCCTTCGGGAACGAGTTCCTCGACTTCCGCCACGGTGATGCGGCCGGCCATGGCCATCATGGGATTGAAGTTTCGGGCGGTCGCCTTGTACACCAGGTTGCCCGCCGTGTCGCCCTTCCACGCCTTCACCAACGCGAAGTC
>WTJL01000027.1 GCA_011524845.1 Flavobacteriales bacterium
TGCTCGCCGTCTTGGTTCTGCTGCTGTTCCTGCTGCTGTTGTTGCATGCGCTTGGCGAGCGCCAAGTTGTGACGGGCCGCAGGGTTGTTGGGGTTCAGCCTCAACGAAGCTTTGGCGTCCTCGATGGCCTTGGTGGCATCGCCTTGCAACAATGCGCTGAGGGAGGCATTGTAAAGCGCTTGGGACTGGAGGTCGCGGTTGTTGGTTTGGTCCAACACTCGGCCAAAGGCTGCACTTGCAGATTCAGCGTCGCCTGCAGAAAGCAACGCGCAGCCTTGGTTGTACAGTGCGACTGCGGCTTGGTCAGGGTCCGTTGCGGCTTCGCCGAACAGGACTGCCGCCTCTTCAGCGTTGTTGTTTCGGAACGCCTGGGTGCCTTCCACGAGCTGGGCCTTGGTGTCCGACTGGGCAAAGGCCACATGGGATGAACCCCAACAAATCACCACAAGAGCAGCGAGAAGGGAGGTAGACCGACGGAAAGGGCGCTTGGGTACGAGGGATTCAAGCAGCAAGAGGAAGACGGCAACGATGAGCCAGGGCATCAGCAGGTGTTCGTAATCCACGTAGCTCACCGACGAAATGCGTGCTTGTTCCAGTTGGTCCTTGAATTGAAGAATGGGGGAGAGTTCCACAAATCCTGTGGATGCGCGTGTGTACGTTCCTCCGCTAGCTTGCGCGGCTTCGAGCAGGGTGGCCTCGTCCAGCCGCGACACGACCGGTTGGCCGGAGCCGTCGGTGCGGAAGCCTGAAGGACGTCCGCGGGAATCGAACGCTGGGATGGGGGCGCCTTCCAACGTGGCCACGCCAATGAAGTGGACTGAGCCTCCGTCTTGGGCAACCGACCGTGCGGCCGATACCACATCGTCTTCGTGGTTTTCTCCGTCGGTCAACACGACCACGACACGGGAAGCTTCACTCTGATCGTCAAATCCGCTCCAGCACGTTTCTACCGCACGTCCAACGGCCGTGCCCTGCAACGGCATCATGCCAGGGTTTACCGTTTCCAAGAACAACCGCAGGGCGTCCACGTCGGTGGTCAGGGGACACTGCACGTAAGCGTCGCCCGCAAACACCACAAGCCCCATGCGGTCGCCAGAGGTGGAGGCTGCGAGGCGTTCCACGGTGCGTTTGGCCAAATCCAATCGGGCCAAGCCCACGTCCTCCGTCATCATGCTGTTGCTCACGTCCAACGCCACCATCATGTCGACCCCTTCGGATTCGACCTCTTGGAGCCGGCTGCCCATTTTGGGATCGAGCCAAGCCATCACGAGTGTCGCAAGGGCCACGCGCACGAGCAGAAACTTCCACGTCGGGATGAAGATGCGGTACCCCGGGAGGACACTGTCGATGCGGCCGGCGTCGGCCAACATTTGGATGGCTTTGTGGCGCCAACGCAAGAAACCGGCCATGGCCAGCGTCAGCACCGCTGTCAAGGCCAGCACGGGCACAAAATCAGCTTTGTCCAGGGTGAGGCTGGGCACGAGAGACTTGGCGGTCAGCCACCCCGACACCACGGTGACCCAGAGCAGGAACTCGAGGAACACCAGCACGCCAATGGCGGGTCGAAGGGAAGGCCAAGTCTTCATTCGGCCACAGATTTCATGAAGGTGAACCGGAAGAAGCATTCAAGCGTGAGCCCCAACATGGCAAGGACAATCCACGGAAAGGACGCTTCCGATTTCCGTTGGTACCTCAACACATTGAATTCCGTTTTTTCCAGCGCGTCGATTTCGCGGTAGATCTCTTTGAGTTTGTCGGCGTTGGTGGCACGGAAGTACCGACCCCCTGTCAACGTGGCGACACCCTGCAACAGATCTTCATCGATTCGAACGTCGACCCAGTCGTACTTGTACGCTCCATTGGGAAGGATGGCCACGGGGCTTTTGGCCTTGCCGACCGTGCCCACACCAATGGTGTACACGCGGATGCCGTTGAGTTTGGCCAACTGCGCGGCATCCATGGGCTCGATTTGGCCGGCGTTGTTTTCTCCGTCGGTCAGCAAAACGATCACCTTGCTTGCCGCGCGGGATTCCCGCAACCGGTTGACGGCCACAGCCAGCCCTGTTCCAATGGCCGTGCCCCCTTCCAAGGTGCCTGTCGCCAACGTGGACAGGCCGTTCTTGACCACAATGTGGTCTGAGGTGATGGGCACCTGGGTGAACGCTTCACCTTCGTAAGCGACCACTCCAATGCGGTCAAATGGCCTGCTGTCGACAAAGTCGATGGCCACGTCTTTGGCACTCTCCAAACGGTTGGGCCGGAAATCCCGAGAGAGCATGGAAGTGCTGAGGTCCATGGAGAGCACGAGGTCAATGCCTTCCCGGGTCATGTTTTCAATCGTGGAGGCGGTTTGGGGCCTGAACAATGCCACCGTCAGACCCAGCAGCGCCGCGGTTCGACAGGCTGCGGGCCACTCCATGCCCACCACGGCCATCCATTGGTCTTTCCACGGCGGGACATCGGACGTGTCCACGTCTGACGCAGCCCATTGAAGCGCCGACGTTCGGTACGCGGGAGGCGGAGCGAGGCGAAGCACGAGGTGCACGAGGGTGGCAAAGGCGCCTGCCCAACCCCAACTCGCGTTCCATTCCATGCCCCCTTGAAAGGCCAGCCAAGCCAACGCCACCGCAAGGCCCACTGTGAGGTGTGGCAGGGCACGCAACCCAACCGATGTCCAATCACGCTCCTTCATGCTCGTCTTCGCGTGTGTCGTTCACAAACTCGATGTAGGCCTCGATGAGAGAGCGGTGGGTGAGGTCGGGCAGTTGGCCTTTGGCAAACTTCACAGCATCCGCTTGCTCCAAGGC
>WTJL01000152.1:0-3583 GCA_011524845.1 Flavobacteriales bacterium
CGTCCACAGTGGCCGTCATGTCGTAGTTGCATGCGAATTCGCTTGTGCAACCGTAAATCTCTGCATCGTCGCACACCCCGTTTTGGTTGTCGTCAGCGCCGCATGCGCCGCCGCATTCACCCAGAGCGTCCTCCACATTGCCCTCGCAGTCGCAGGCACCTTCTGGGATGTACGTGCAGGTGCCGTTGTCGTATTCCGCGTTGGTGTCGTAGTTGCACGCCATCGGGTCCGTGCAGCCGACCACAATGCAGCTCGTGAAATCACACGAGCCATCGTCGAGCAAGGCCTCTTCGTCAAAATTGCACGCCGCAGGGTTGGTGCAACCGTAACAATCGTAGGTGCAAGAGTCGTCGTCGTCTGTGGCGCCTTCGCTGTAGTTGCAGGCCGCAGAATCAGTGCATCCGAAGACTTCAAATTCGTCACAGATGCCGTCTTCGTCGTTGTCGTTCACGCAGTTTCCTTCACAGTCGTAGGGGAAAGCCGCGTACGTGCAGGAGCCGTCCTCAAACGTTGCTTCCTCGTCGTAGTTGCAAGCCTCGCTGTCTGTGCATCCAAACGTCAAGCAAGACACGAAGTCGCAGGACCCATCGTCCAATGTCGCCTCCGCGTCGTAGTTGCACGCCAATTCAATGGTGCAACCCAAGACGTCGTACGTGCAGGACCCATCGTCAAGGGTGGCTTCTGAGTTGTAGTTGGAGGCCTCGTCGTCGGTGCAGCCACACACGGGTGCCGACCCCCCCATGGAGAACGTGACGTCCACACGGTGGTCGTTCTCTTGGTCTCCCTCAGGAAAAACTTGGGCTCGGAACGATCCGCTGAGCTCTCCGTCGGTGGTCAATTGGGCGACCAACACACGCAAATCATCTCCCGCGAGAGAGTTCGACGCCGTAGGAGGGAGGAGGTACCATCCAGACCCCTGGTTGTCGTCCACCACAAAGCTGTTGCCGTTTTCAAAGGCGTCGTCCCAAGAACCTGCAAGCAAAGAGACGTTGACTTCGCCGTCTGCAGAGGAAGCAGGACCGTCCAAACCAATGGTGATCCAGCTGTCGTAGGCCAAGATGGGAAGCAGGCCAAGGGCAGGTGCACTTGCACTGGACGGCGTGGCTCCTCCAAAAATGGGCTCTTGGTAGAACGAGGTGGTGGTGGCCAAGGACAACGGGAACTCGTTGTCTCCGACAATGGCAGACACTCCGTCCGTGGAAGCCACGGTCGTGAGGTAGACCCTGTAGGTGGTCATGCCGGCCAATTCCCCTTCAGTGTGCTCCACGACAGGCTCAATGGCCACGTCGTACCCTGGCACGCTCGAAGTCGTGGACAAGCCACCGGCTTCGGCACACGAGCAGAAGTCGCAGGATCCGTTGTCGTCCGTGGCGTCTTCGCTGTAGTTGCACGCCGATTCATCGGTGCAGCCTGCAACCTCGAAAGGATCGCACACGCCGTCGCCGTCGGCGTCGTCGAGGCAATTGCCTTCGCAGTCAAGACCCAAGTCCGCAAAAACACACGACCCATCGTCCTGGGAGGAGGATGGGTCGTAGTTGCACGCATCAGAATCCGTACAACCCAAACAAGACACGAAGTCGCATGAACCGTCGTTGTAGGCCGCTTCCTCGTCGTAGTTGCACGCTGTCTCATCCGTGCAACCCAATGTCAAGCAGCTGGTGAATTCACACGATCCGTCGTCCACCAGCGCCTCCGCGTCAAAGTTGCACGCCGCAGCATTGGTGCATCCTTGACAATCGTACGTGCAGCTTCCGTCGTCTTGCGTGGCGCCTGAACTGTAGTTGCAGGCGTTGCTGTCGGTGCAGCCAAGCGTCTCAAACTCGTCGCACACCCCATCGCCGTCGGTGTCGTTCACACAGGCCCCATCGCAGTCGTAGGGGTAGGCTGGATAGGCGCAAGTCCCATCGTCGTAGGTCGCACTTTCGTCGTAGTTGCAAGCGTTGGCGTCGGTGCAGCCAAAGGACAAGCAGCTGACGAAGTCGCAACCCGTGGGGTCGGGAAAGACCGCGGTGGGGTCGTAGTTGCAGGCCAATTCAATGGTGCAACCGGTTTCATCTTCGTCGCAGATGTCGTTGCTGTTGACGTCTTCGCACTGGGCGAGGCCAACGATGCCCCAACACAGGGCCAAACACAGTGCCATCACGTGGCGCAAAGGAGAGAGGGAGAAACGTGTGAGACAGTTCATTTGCTGCGTAATCTTTTGTGACGCGGACGTAGGGTACGCGCACATTTGAGAAAAGATACAAAAATCAGTCGACAAAATACCGAATATCGTCGACCAAACCCAAGAAAAAACCGAGTGAACAGCAAAACGCATCGACGAAAGGGTGGTTTTGGGAGGGGTCCATTCCTTCGCGACCACTCCAAATCGGGGATCCTTCGTAGATTGGGTTGACTGACAATCGACGATGGAAGTGACGCTGATACCCTTGATTTGGTGGGGCCTTGTGGCCGTGCTTGTGGTGGTTGCCGCTTGGTTTTTTGGGACCCTTTACCGCCAACGTCAAACGTCCAATGCGCATTGGAAGGAGCAGCTCGACATCATTGAGTACTTCAGTGAAAGTGTGTTTCGTCAGAACACCGCAGAGGACATTCTGTGGGACATTGCCTCCTCATGCATCGAGAAAATCGGTCTGGAGGATTGTGTCATTTACCTCCGCGACAACGACCGAAGGGTGTGGGTTCAAAAGGCGGCGTACGGCCCTAAAAACGTGGACTACCGTGCCATTCACGAGCCCATGGAGTTGGCGTTTGGGCAAGGCATTGTGGGGAGGGTCGGCCAAACAGGTGTGGCGGAAATCGTGGCCGACACCGCTTCAGACGGGGCGTACGTCGTGGACGATGCGGTTCGCGGCAGCGAGATGGCCGTTCCCATTCGGTGCGATGGGGAGGTCATAGGTGTCATCGACAGCGAGCACACGTTGCCTGGATTTTTCCAGCCATTCCACCTCCGCGTGATGCAAAGTGTGGCCAACATCTGTGGCCAAAAAATCGGCCGCAGCCTTGGCGAAGAGCGAATCCAAGAATTTGCCAAGTTCTTTCAGCTGAACCCCAATCCCGTCGCACGCATTGGGGTCGACGGGGACATTTTGTTGTCCAACGAGGCGGCGTGCGACGTTCTCGGAGAAGAATGCGATCGCCTTGGACGCTTGACCCCCGACCACCCTCTGCGTGAATGGATCGGGAAGGCGATGGTGGCGGATGGTCCCATTCAGGCTCAATTGCAAGTGGGTGCCTCATGGTTTCAAGTGGCCATGGCTCCGGTCCAGGACAAGCCTTTTCTGCACATGTACGCTGTCGATGTCACAGAAGTCCAGCTGGCTCGGACCCGCGCAGCTGACGCAGAGCGCCACAAGTCGGACTTCTTGTCGGTGATGAGCCACGAGATTCGGACTCCTTTGAATGCGATTTTGGGCTTGATTGAGCTCATGATGCGGGAAGAGTCTGGGGAGGAAGAAAGGCTGTCGCATCTGTCGTACATGGAGTTTGCAGGGAAGCACCTGAAGGGGCTGTTGACCGACGTGCTCGACTTGGAGAGATTGGACAGTGGAAAGGCCGAGCCTCATGTCACGCCTTTTGCTCC
>WTJL01000152.1:3683-11409 GCA_011524845.1 Flavobacteriales bacterium
ACGCGCATGAGGGCCCTTGATGCAGGGATGAACGACGTGGTGGTGAAGCCATTCAATCCGCCACACCTGCGTTCGGTCATCGAGCGCTTTACCCAGGTCTGACGTGATACGGCCTCTCTGGCAGGGGCTTGAGTGAGCGTGGGATTCCTTGAAAAGCCCTATTTTAAAGGTCCATGAGCAGCTTTTTTTCTTCCTTCCGCAAAGGGCTTCAACTCGCAGTCTTGGGTGCTTGGGCCGTGACCCCATCGTTGGGGCAGGTGGAACCGTGCATCGACGAAAGCTTGATCGATCCCAACGCCGTGTGCATCACACTCTACAGCCCGGTGTGCGGTTGCGATGGGGTGACCTACGACAATTCTTGCCTCGCCCAAGTGGTGGCAGGGGTCACGTCGTGGTCGGAAGGCCCTTGCGCGGCTGAGCCATGTCAAGATCTGGCAGGGGTGGACTTTGGGGAATGCGACATGGTGTTGGGTGTCGCCCAAATCAATGGTGTGTGCACCACCGTGTCAGGGTGCGATTGGGTGGTCAACGGCGTGGACTACAGCCCTGCTTTTTTCGAGGACGAGCCCACCTGCACCATGTGCAACGAGGTGCCGCCAGAGTGCGGACTGCAGTTGCTCGTGGCCACGGAAGACGGCATGTGGTACGATTTCACGGCGCTGGACGTTCCCAGCAATGCGGAGTTGGAATGGTACATCGACAATTTCTTGGCCCAAACAGGAGGCACCTCCTTCCAGGCGGGGTTCGATTTCAACCCCAACTGGAGCGTGTGCGTGCAGTACACCAGCGCTCCGTGCGGAGGTGTGGTGCAACAATGCTATTCCAACCTCGATGGGGTCGCACCGTGCACCGATTTGGCGGGGGTGGACCTCGGACTGTGCGAGCTGGCCTTGGGCGTGGGAAGAGTGAATGGGACGTGCCAATACATCAGCGGATGTGGCACGTACGCGGGTGGCATCAACTACGCCGGGGCGTTGTTTGAGTCCATGGAAGAGTGCATCTTGGGATGTGCTGAAACCTGCGTGGATGCTCAGCTTCTCGAATTGGGAGCCATGGTGGACTGCACCACGGAATACGCGCCCGTCTGCGGCTGCAATGGAGTCACGTACGGCAACGTGTGCGAGGCCATGTACGGCGGAGGGGTCACTTCATGGACGGAAGGCCCGTGTGGCAATGGAGGGGGAGTGGTGCTCGGATGCACGTATTCCGTGGCGTGCAATTTCAATCCTGACGCCAACGACGACGACGGATCGTGCGTGTTCGCTCCAGACAATTGTGCGTGGCCCATTCCCAGCGGCTGCACCTACACCATGGCGTTCAACTACGATCCCGATGCCCTTGTCGACGACGGGTCGTGCACGTTCAACCTTGTGACCCCTTGTTGGGGCGACTTGAATGGCGACGGCACCGTAAGCGTCACGGACATTTTGGAGATTCTTGCATTGTTCGGGTCAGTGTGCTGAACTTGCGAAGGTCTTTGCAGTCAAACGAAACTCAACCATGAAAAAGACTTTGATTTTGACCGCCTGCGTGGCGTGGCTCGCAGGATGTGCCCCCACAGGTTCGCCCGATTCATTGGACAACACAGTCTCCTTCGACACCCAGCAAAAAGTGTACAGAGAGCTGCGTGCAGCCATGAAACAAGCGGGGGCAGAAGCCTTGGCAGCCTACCCGAAGACGGGCATGCCTGAGGGCGGTGCCGAGGAGTTTCGCGACATGCAAGACAGCCTACGGTTGACCTATTGGGCAGTGGTCTGCGACAGCAACAACGTGGCGAAGAACTACGGCGACTCCATTTGGACCAAAGGCGTCAAGGCCAAGTGGCCTGCGGCCCTAGATTAAGAACATCGGCAGGTCAAACTGAGGCGCTCGAGACCATTTGACCAAGGCTTTGTGTTCGATGGGGCTTGTGTAACGCAGGTTGCGTTGTACATTTTCCTCCATGAACCGAATTCCTGTCTCCTTCTGCGTCGCCGGCCTTGCCGGAGTGCTCATGTCTGGAAGTGCTTGGGCCCAAAGCCCTGAATTTGTCAGCGACCCTTGGGAGGTTCGGCTGTCCCCAGAATCCGCTGGTCCTGCCGCATCCACGCAGCGAGCGTTTCGCGCGTCTCAACCTTGGATGACCTCTGGCCCAGCCGAAGCGGGGTGGATGGTGTTGGCCCACGAGGACCGGGCATGGCCCGCTCGATCGTGGGGTGCCGGCGTGGCCTTCGCGGAACCATCGCCAGAGGAGAAGGCCCTCGCGGCTTGGGAATGGGCTCTGGCTGAATTTGGGTTCAACAGCAACGACCTTGGAGACTTGCACGTGGCGCGCGGCGCCAAGCATGAGCGGGTGTTTGCCTCGCAAATGCTCGAGGGCCTCCCAGTCTTGGGGTCCAAGCTTCAGGCCAAATTCCACGGCGACGCCTTGGTGCTCGTGTCCAGCGACTGGTGGACCGGACTCGCACCCCTTGAGGCTGGCGTGAGTGAGGCGAGCGTACTCGCCGCATTGCAGTCAGACATGGCCGTGAATGCCTCGACGGGCAACACGGGGACCACCTACATCACCGACTACGCCGTGGAGGATTTGGGCATGGCATGGCTGCCAGTGCCGGCCCTTGGAGAAGGCACGCAGGCTTGGAATGCCCATCCGATTTGGCAACTGGACATCACGGGTCGACGGGGCGTTTTGCCCGTCCGCTACCTCACTTGGGTGGACATGACCACAGGAACGGTTGTGATGCGTGCCAACCAAGTGGTTCATGAGGCTCCCGAGCACGTCACACGCAACATGGGCAACCTCGGCGGAGAGAAGCACGTGGCGACGATTGAAAGCGCCATGCCGCCCGCCGTCTTTGGCCAAGTCAAAGCTTTGGCGCATCCGGCGTACCCGTTCGACGAAGCGGAGTCGTTGGCCATGCCGCACCTTGAGTTGCCGTTGGGCAGTGTGAGCTATTTCACCGACACTGCGGGACAGTTCAACACCGCCGCCACGGGGGATTTTCCGGGGCTTCCGTTGGAGTTGAAAGGGTTGTTTGCCACGGTGTTCACCAACAATGTCACGCCCTCTGCGGCTGTGGATGTGGTGGACGGATACAACTCCTTGAGCGCCCCCGGAAACACCAAGGAGGCCAGTGCTTACCGCAGCACCAACTTGATCCATGACCACATGCGTTCGTGGTTGCCTGAGTTTTCTGATTTGGACTGGAGCATGCCGGTGAACATCGACGTGGCTGGAGAATGCAATGCCTTTTACGACGGGGGAAGCATCAACTTCTTCGACGCAGGAGGAGGGTGCAATGCCACTTCGTTGATCGCTGACGTGGTGTACCACGAGTACGGACACGCCATCAACGATTGGTTCTACCAATCATACTTCTACGGGTTCAACAACGGGGCCATGAACGAAGGATACGCGGACTTTTGGGCTATGTCGCTCGGGGACATCGCGGAAATCGGAAAAGGATTCTACACCGACAACGAGGATGGGATTCGCGTATATGACGAAGACCCCAAAGTCTACCCCGAGGACATCGTGGGAGAGGTTCACGCAGACGGAGAAATCATTTGTGGTGCCTGGTACGACACACACCTGCTGTTGGGCGCCGATTGGGACGTGACCATGTCGCTCTTCGTGGATGCCTTCCCAGGCTTGCAGGCCACGGTGAGCAACGGACAGGAGGGGCAGGCGTACACGGATGTCCTGTTGGATGCCCTTCAGGCGGACGACGACGACGACGACTTGCTGAACGGCACGCCCAACGCCGCCGCCATCATCGAAGGGTTTGCCATCCACGGCATCACGCTCTTCAGCTACGTGGATTTGGAGCACAGCCCAGTGGAGTTTGCCGAAGCTGCGGCCGACGTGTTGATTGAAGCCGAAGCCGACATCAACTTTCCCTACGTCGTCTACTTCGATGCCGCTCGTTTGCACTACCGCACGTCTCCCAGCGACGACTACACGGTCGTGAACATGGCGCAGGATGGGGATGTGTTCACCTACCTCATCCCAGGGGTTCCCGCGGGCTCTGTCGTGGAGTACTACCTCGACATCGTGGATGCGTTTGGCGGAACGTCGGCCACCAGTCCCACCGCGGCCAACAAAGCGGTGAACGGCAACTTGCCTCACTACGTGCTGGTGGGGGTGGAGCCTGTGCTGATCAACGACTTGGACGAGTATTCTGAGTTTGGCTACTGGGACATGGATTTGCCCACAGACAATGCCACCACTGGCATTTGGGAAGAGGCCATTCCTGTCGGGTCGATGGGCGATGTGACGGACCCAGGCTCTGTCGTTGCGCCCTTGCAAGACCACACCGACGGCTTGTACGGATTTGCCTATGTCACAGGCTTGAGTTCAGAGTTGGGTGCCGCCATTGGAGAAAACGACGTCGATGGAGGCCACACGACGTTGGTGTCTCCCGTCATCGATTTGACCCCTTACGAGAACCCTGTCTTGTCCTACTGGAGGTGGTACGCCAACGCGCCGGCGAGTGGGGCGAACCCTGCCTCGGATTGGTGGCAGGTGGAAATCTCCAACGACGGAGGAAACACGTGGCAATACCTCGAGAACACCTCGCAGCAGGACATCTCGTGGCGCCGCAAGGCCTTCCGTGTTGCGGACGTCATTGAATTGTCCGAGTCGTTCCAAATGCGGTTCATTGCGTCGGACAGCACCACCGTGGGTGAATACCTCGACGGCGGAAGTTTGGTGGAAGCCGCGGTGGACGACATTGTGCTGTACGACCTCGCGTCTGAAGACGGATTGAACGAAGCGACCCCGTTGTCGGTGGACGTCATGCCCAACCCTGCGAGCGACCAGGTCATGTTGACGGGCTGGACACCCACAGGCACCGTTCGTGTGTGGGACTTGCAAGGCCGCGAAGTGGCGTCACGCCGTGCCGATGGCGCAGGTCGCGTTGGTTTTGACGTCTCGGGCTGGGCCGAAGGGGTGTACCTGGCGGGAGGCTGGGACGCCAATTTGGCGAAAGGTCAAGTCAAATTTGAGGTGCAGCGTTGAGCTGACAAGCCGAGCTGAAAGGCGGCCGCAAGGCCAACGTCAGACGTCTTCGGTGGCTTCCATGGGAATCCATCCCACGTTGCCGTTGTCCAATTCGACTTCCGTCCACCCAAGGGAGCGGTCGAGGATGCACGCCCGAGTGCCTTCGTGAAGTTGGAACAGCACAGTGCCCGATTCAGAAGGGGCGCTGGTGACGTCCACACGGTCGGCCATGATGACCAGTTGACCGGGGGTTTTCATTTGGGCGTTGCATGCTTGCACGGCCCACAATCCACCGAGTCCAAGCAGGAGGGAGGCGGCCGCCAAGAAGGTCATGGTGGCCTTGCTTTCAGGCTGTGTTTTGCGCCACCTCTGAGCCCAAAGGATCCATGACGTGGTCCACCAGACCAGCGCCCACAGCACCCAGCCGGGCAGCTGCCCGGGTCCAATCCACGAAGACAGCCATGTTGTCAACCCCAAATTGGGAATGGGCGTGATGCGGTCCACAATCTTGCTTTCCAGCAGGGCCATGTTGGCTTGGAGGTGGTCGTTGGAGGCGTCGAGGAGTTTGGCACGTTCATAGTGCAACCGCGCCCTGCCCAGTTCTCCCATTTTGAAGGCAGCATTGCCCGCGTTGAATTCCGACTCAAAATGGCGATGGTCTTGAAGAAGGGCTTCGTACGCCTCCAAGGCTTCTTGAAACTGGCCTGCTTCGTATGCAGTGTTGGCGTTGTGGAACGCCGCTTCAGGTTGAGCAGCCACCGAAGAAGAGCTCACGACCCAACCCAACGCCAACATCAGATGCCACAGGTACTTGTTCATGCGTTCCAATTGCTTTCGGTGATGTCGGCCAATTCGAGCAGCCGGGACTGCAGCGCGTCCAAGTCGCCTGAGGAAGCGCCGTAGCGTTGCATTTCACACGCCACCCAAAATTCGTCCCACGCCTTGGCGAGGGTGTGGTCTTGGCTGGCGAGGTGCTCCCGCACCGCATCTCGAGTCAATTGGGACCGTTCCCAACCCAACTTCGCCATGAGGTATTGCTCCATGGCTTCTCCCAACGCTTCAATGGTCATGGGCGACGTCTTTTTCAACTGAGCCTGAAGGTCGCGAAGGGCCCGTTTCCTGCGGGTTCCTTTGCGGTCGTGGGCCTCCTGTTGTTTGCGACGACGCGTGGCTGCCGCTCCGGCAAAGGCCAAGGGGCTCACGGCGAAGGCCAAACCAAAGGCCCACGTGGCCCATGCAGGTCGCGCCCTGGGGTAGAAGTGACTTGGAGTAGTGAGGATGTGACGCACGTCTTGGTTCAAGACTTGGACGTCTTGTTGGTGCGTGAAGGTCATGCCAGGTGAGCCTGTTGTCCCTGTACCTCCATCTTTTCGCACGTGGAGAGACAAAGCGGGTGCACGCCGGGTCACATGGGTCCCGGTCAAAGGATCGAATGTCACCGCTTCGAAGGAAGGGAGCTTGTAGTCGCCAGGCGCACGCGGAATGGCCACAAACTTGAAGGTTCGGCTTCCAGATTCGCCTCGGGCTGTGATGGCGATGTTGTCTTCCACTTCAGCGTCAAAGACTTCAAACTCAGAAGGCCAAGCGAGTTGAGGTTCGCGCACAAATTTGAGGTTGCCGTTGCCCTTGAAGGTGACTTCAACGGTGATGGCTTCGTTGGTGGAGACGCTGTCGGCGGAGATGGTTTGGTCGACCCTCAGGTTGGCAAAAGTGCCAAGAGAGTTCGCTGGGGCGGCTTCAGGAAGGGGGAGGACCTCCACGGTCACGGGGTCGCACGTGGCTTGAACGTCTCGTCCCTCGAAGAAGTTGATGCGCAGGTAGCCTTGAAGGTCGAAGTCTTGCAGCGTGAAGGTTCCTGTTTGTTGAGGAAAGGCGACGATCTGCCGCACCGTGGCGACGTTGTAGCGCTTTCCGTTGATGAGCTGAGGCTCCCAGCGGGCCTCTGGACCTTGCACGGTTTCTTTCCAAAACCCTTCGAGTTCCGGGATGTCGTAGTTGCGAACGTCGAGGTTCGTGTACCGGTTGTAAATCTTGTACGTCAGCACCAAGGGCTCTCCCAAATACACGGTCCGCTTGCTGGGTTC
Organism: Flavobacteriales bacterium; assembly: GCA_011524845.1. Lineage (GTDB taxonomy): Bacteria > Bacteroidota > Bacteroidia > Flavobacteriales_D > Sanyastnellaceae > UBA11663. Next base: position 10,749 of record WTJL01000152.1, read on the forward strand.
AATGGCGGTGACGAGGTCGCGCTGAACCGCTTTGGATTTTTGTCCCGCGGCGGGGGCGTTTCCAGAAGTCTTGCCACGGCTGTCGACCGTGATTTGAACGGGGTTGCTTCGCAAGACCCCGCGGTTGGTGTTCCAAGACAAGGCCGGAATTTGGATGTCTCCTTTGCCGGTGACCGAATACCCGTAGGTGTATCGCTGCTCTGACGAAGTCACGCCGTTGATCCACTGGGTGTTGCTGGAGGTGCTCGGCCCCATCCGCCAATCGAGGCCGACCACCTGTGGAGGGTCGATCTTTTTCACCTTGCAGTTGACAAACGTCAGGGTGAGGCGAAGCATGTCTCCCTGGCGGACCGAAGTCGAGTTGACGGTGACTTCCACCGCCGCTTCTTGCGCCCACATGTCACCCACACAAAGAAGAGACACAGCCAAGAGGACCGTGCGCAAGGCGGGGGTGAGGTGTGAGAGGCCGATCATGGTTGCCAGTCTTTTTCGATGTTGCCGCGTTTGCCTTTTCCTTGTTGCTTCCGGGCAGCTGCTGCACGCAATTTCGCTTGCACTTCCGCTTCTTGCCGCTCCAAACTTTCCAAAATTCTCTCCATGTCGGCGCGGCTGATTTGGCCTTCCTGAGGTTGCTGGCCTTGTTCAGGCTGAGAAGTGTCCG
>WTJL01000030.1 GCA_011524845.1 Flavobacteriales bacterium
CTTCCACAGCGCCTGCCCGGATGGTGGAATTGGTAGACACGACAGACTTAAACTCTGTTGATCCGAATGGGTCGTGCGGGTTCAAGTCCCGCTCCGGGTACGATGGGCCCTGCAACGCCGAGTTGCAGGGCTTTTTTGTGTCCCCAGGGCCTTCACGTGAATTGCCGCTGGGAGGGGTATGTTTGCCCCACCTCAAACCTTCGATCATGCGTTGTTTCAGTCTCCTTCTTCCTGCCGTGGTGGTGTTGCTCTTGACCGGGTGCCAAACAACCAGTCCTGTTGTGGAGTCTCCAGAGGTGGAGCGTGCATGGGAAGCGGGGCTCTTCGAGATGATGCAGGGGTCGTTCGACTCCAAGGCGCAAGCGGCTGAGGACTCGGCCTATTACGCCATTTCCTTGCACATGTATCCGATTTGGCCTGAGCGCGGAAAGTACCTGTACGTGGAGCAAGCGCTTGCAGCCATGCAAGACAAGCCCTACCGCCAACGTGTGTACGAATTGCGAACCATGGGAGAGGGGGTGGTGGAGAGCCATGTGTACAAGATTCCCGCAGACTCGTTGTGGGTGGGCAAGTGGAGCACGCCTGAGGCTTTTGAGGCCTTGGCACTTTCCGACTTGGAGCACCTCGAGGGATGCGAGGTTCGTTTGACGCAGGTGGGAGAAGGGCATTTCAGCGGGTCGACGGGAGACCAAACCTGCCCCAGCGTGCTCTATGGAGCGTCGTACGCCCAATCTCAAGTGGAGGTCAAGCCCGACCGCGTAGAGTCTTGGGACCGGGGCTTTGATGCGGAAGGGAACCACATTTGGGGTGCGGAAAAAGGAGGGTACATCTTCCTGCGGCAGACAAAGAATTGACGCCTGTGACCTGACACCGCGACAGGCCTTACCTTCGCGATGAATCTACCTCGCATGATGTTTCAAACGAACCTTCGTCTTCTCGGTTGGAGTGTGGCTTGCGCCTTGATGGTGTTGGCTTCCACCGCCGATGCACAATCGTACCGTGGCCGCCGCGCAGGCAGCGTGACCGCCCGCGGATCCATTGCCGACTGCAACATGGCCGGCACGGTGTTCATGGAAGTGGGAAAGAACTTTGGCATGGTCAACGGCGGACGTTGCGTGCTCAACGGTTCTCGCTTCGAAAACAGTGAACCTTCTGGCGACATGGGCCCCATTGTGCCGCTTGACGGCATGGACCTGCGTCACTCGCAGTGGGTGGCGGTCGACTTTTTGACGCCTCCTTCGCTCCGTTACGCCAACGCCAGCCAAGCGAACTTCTCTGCCATCCACATGGACGGCGAACCCGTGGAGATGGTCGACGCGACAGGCTTCATTGCCACCAAGGCCAAGTTTCACGGTGCTCAGATGGCGTCTTGGTACGTGCAAGGAGCAGCCTTTGACGAGGCCGATTTCAGCTCCGCCTTGTTGACGGCATGGACCACAGATGCCATGTCGTACGAGGGGTTGTACGACTTGGCCCCAGAAAGCATGCGTGCGGTGAGCGCCCAAAGCGCCCGCTTCGAAAACTGCATGTTGGAAGAGTGCAACCTCGCTGGCGGCAACTTCACCGACGCCACGTTCTTGTTGACGAAGTTCACCGACGAGTGCATCTTCAACGGTGCCAACTTCACCAACGCCATGTTTGACCAAACCGACTTCCTCGAAGCCAGCCTCAGCGGTTCCAACATGCGCGACATCCGCATCGACCAGTGCTCGTTTGAGGATTGCAACTTGACGGGGGCGCAGTTGGGAAGCGCCATGATTCGGAACACGTCGTTCAAAGGCGCGACCATGCGCGGGGTGTCCTTCGACCGGGCGCTCGTGGACGGTGTGGACTTCACCGGAACGGACCTCAGCACCTGCAACCTCACAGGTGCCGTCATGAAGAAGTTGGTGGGCACGCCCCCTGCACTTCCTCAGGACTACGTGATCAAGACCTACCAGGATGAAAACGTCGATGCCAACGGAGACACCCTCCGGACCAACGTCTACGACATCGTCATCAGCGAGAACCGCTACAACGACGGCCTTCGCGAAAAGAAGGACTGATCGTTTCCACGACACACGTGTCCATGCCGGACACAAACAAGGGCAGCCCTCGGGCTGCCCTTGTTGTTGGCACATGGTGTGTGCCAGCGAAAAACCTGGGCTCTCGCCTCAGTCCTCGATCACCTCCACGCGGAAGGTATCGCCTTGGTTGATTTTCTCGACGAGGTCAAGGCCCTCCGTGACCTTGCCAAAGCAGGTGTGGTTGCGGTCGAGGTGGGCGGTGTTCTCGCGGTTGTGGACGATGAAGAACTGGGAGCCGCCTGTGTTTCGGCCTGCGTGGGCCATGCTCAGCACGCCCTTGTCGTGGAATTGGTTGTCTCCGTCGAGCTCGCAGTCGATGGTGTAGCCAGGTCCGCCGCTGCCGATGCCTTGCGGACATCCACCCTGGGCCACAAACCCGGGGATGACGCGGTGGAACTTGAGGCCTTCGTAGAAACCTTCTTTGGCAAGCTTGACGAAGTTGGCCACCGTGTTGGGGGCGTCCTTCTCAAAAAACTCCACGGTCATCGTGCCGTGGTCGGTGTGAATCTTGGCGTTCATGCCGCAAAGATGCATCACCCGTCCAAACCGACGCGCATCTCCATCCTTCGACAGCCCCAAGTCCAGCGACGCACGGCCCTCAGTCTGCCAAAGAGGCCACATAATATTGTATCTTCCAGCGTCTTAACCAAACGTCTGACTGATGAAACGATTGCTCATTCTTCTCTTCGCTGCTTCCTCCTTGACTGCTGTCGGGCAGGTGCCAGAC
>WTJL01000237.1 GCA_011524845.1 Flavobacteriales bacterium
TGTCGAAGGTCAAAAACGTCCTCACGTTCCCCAAGTGCACGTTGCTGTACACGGTGGGACCGCACACATACATGCCCACAAACGGGGGGTTGATGGGTTCAAACTTTTCCTTTTGGCGGGTCAGGCTGTTGCTGATGTGCAAGGCGTCCATGGGGCTCTCAGTTCAGATTCTAGAACACGAAAATACGTCCCAGAACATGCCCGCGACCTGTCTTCAAGCCGGCTTGTCAACCATGGATTGGTTGCGCCAATCCTTCGAGCACGTGTTGAACCAACCCTTCGACGTCGTGCTCAGGTTGCCACCCCCAATCGCGTCGCGCGGAATGGTCGTCCAAGCGATTGGGCCACGATTCCGCAATGGCTTGGCGATGGTCGGGAGCGTACACAACTTCGAAATCTGGAACATGGCGTCGAATGGCGGTGGTCAACTCGGCGGGCGTGAAGTCGCATCCGTGCAAGTTGTACGAGGTCCGGACTTGAACGTGGGCCGAAGGTGCTTCCATGAGTTCGAGGGTGCCGCGCACCGCGTCGCTCATGGACATCATGGGCAGCCGTTCGTCGTGCGCGAGGTAGCACGTCAGGGCCTTGCCCGCTGCCGCGCAATGAAAGGCGTCGACCGCGTAGTCAGTCGTGCCACCCCCTGGCATGGATCGGTACCCGATCAGCCCGGGATACCGGATGCTTCGGACGTCCACCCCAAATTTGTCATGGTAGTACTTGCACCAGAGCTCCCCTGCCGTTTTGCTGACCCCGTAGACGGTGGTGGGAACCAACGCAGCGTCTTGAGGGGTGCCGTTTTTGGGCGCCTCGGATCCAAACACGGCAATCGAGCTGGGCCAAAAGACCCGCTTGACTTTTCCTTCCCGCGCCAATTCCAGCGTGTGCAGCAATGGATTCATGTTCAACCCCCAGGCGGCCATGGGATGGGACTCGCCCTTGGCAGAAAGCATGGCCACCAGGTTGTACACCACGTCGATGTCGTTCCCTTCCATGAGGGCGCGTTGAGCATCGAGGTCGGTGGCGTCGGCCGTGACAAACGTGCTCAAGGCCGCATCGGGATGCGGACAGGGCCGCACATCGGACAGGACGACGTTCTCGGCGCCGTACCGCGCTTGCAGTCCGAGCATGAGTTCGATGCCCAACTGGCCAGAGGCCCCAACAATCAAGTGCTTGCCCATGTGCAGACGAAGGTAGGGCGAGGGTACCTTTGGGTGGTGAACTCGGAAGACTTTACCTACGAATTGCCTGAGGCAGCCATTGCAACGCATCCAGTGGAACCGCGGAGGGCCGCCAAACTGGCCGTGATGTCGTCCCTTGGGGAGATCGAGCATGCGACGTTTGAGTCGCTGCCAGAACGACTTCAGGACGGAGGTGCCGACGGCCTGTGGGCCAACGACACCAAAGTCTTGCACGCGCGGATTTTGGCCTCCAAAACCACAGGTGGGCAGTTGGAGATCTTCTTGTTGGCGCCGGCCCGTGGCACGGTCGAGCAGGTGTTGGCCTCACGGGAGCCCGTGACGTGGAAAGTCATGGTGCGCAACGCCAAGCGATGGTCCGACGGGGTGGCGTCTGCGTCGGGCAAGTCGCACGAATTGCACATCGAGCAGTTGCCTGATGCAGAAGATGGTACGCGCGTGGTTCGGCTGTCTTGGACGTCGTCGGACACAGACTCAAGCACTTTTGCAGAAGTCTTGGAGGATTTGGGCAAGACCCCGCTTCCGCCGTACATGCGACGTGCTGCAGAGGATCAAGACCGAGAAGATTACCAAACCGTCTTTGCCATGACGCCGGGAAGCGTTGCGGCGCCCACCGCGGGCCTGCACTACGACGACGTTCTCCTCGGACATTTGGACCGAATGGGATTGCCGTTGAACCGGTTGACCCTCCACGTGGGGGCGGGGACGTTCAAGCCCTTGTCCAGTGGAGAGGTGATGGCCCACGACATGCACGCCGAACGGTGTCACCTCACACGCGACGCTGTCGCACGCATGGCGGCGCAAACGGTTCGTGTGGCCACGGGTACCACGACGTTGCGCACCATGGAAAGCGTGTTTTGGTGGACCCTTCATTGGAAGGTCCATGGCCAATGGGTGGACGTGTTGCCGCAACGGAGTCCGTACGGCGAATTGGGCGACCGAGCGAACGACCTTGCATGGACCGATGAAAAGGCGCTGAACGCGTTGCTGGACCATGGACCTTGGACCGCCGAAGGTGAGGTGTCTTTTGACACCCAATTGATGATCGTGCCAGGGTACCGCATCCGCATGGTGAAGGGGCTGGTGACCAATTTTCACCAGCCGGGAAGCACCCTGTTGTGTTTGGTGGGGGCCTTTGTGGGCATGGACGCCTGGAAGGCGTTGTACCAAGCCTGTCTGGATCGCAACTACCGCTTCTTGAGTTACGGCGACGGAAGCTTGCTGTGGCTGAAGGACACCCCCTGACGCAACAAGCCCCGCCACAGGGGCAGGGCTTGTCCATCTCTTGCTGAGAACAATCAGTTCTGCTGGCGGCGGTTGTCTTCCACACCGGCCGCTTTCTGCATGGTGTTCAACACCGTGAAGGGGAAGTTGGTGCGGGCGCGTGACGCCAAGGTGCTTTGCTCTTCGAGGTAGCTGTCCTTGCTGCCGGCTTCCGTCACATTCTGTGGGGCAATGACCCAAACGCCGTGCGTGCCTACGATGGGGCTGGACATGCTGCCCACGGGGATGGCAAGGGCCGCACCGGCCACTTTGGGCTCGGTGGAGGCACCGCTACCGCGCACGGTGGGGAATTTGATGCTCAAGTCGCGTCCGGTCTTCACCGTTTCACCCACTGCAGCTGCAATGTCTTCGAGGTTGGCGCCGTCCATCTTCTCTGCGTAGAGTTCACCCTTCGCTTCGTTGATGGCACCTTCGCGCATCTCGTCACGCACGCTTTCCAGCTCAGGAACACCTGCCTTGGTGGCGGCGTCGAGGTGGGCCACGATGTAGAAGTCTGGGGTCAAGATGGGGTTGGACACTTCACCAGCCTCGCTGCGGTACGCCCAAGACACGATCTCGGCGGCGTCGCGAACCCCTGCAATGCTGCGTGCTGCGGGGGCAATGCTGTTGGCTTCACCTGTGGCGTAGCCGGCATCTGCCGCTGCAGCCATCAAGCTCTCTTTGTCGGTGGCGTTGATGGCGAACTCGCTGGCCATCGCGTACGCCTCCCGTGCTGTTCCTGAAGAGGCGGACACCGGCTTCGTGATGAAGGCCACGCGCGCCTCTTCCACTTCGCTGCGGCGGTCGAGGACTTCAATCAGGTGCACACCGTAGGTGGTTTCCACCCACCCAAGGGCGCCAATGGGCTTGTCGAAGCAGAAATCTTCGAAGGGCTTGACCATGCGCCCCTTGGGGAAGAAGTCGTACACACCACCTGTGGCTTTCGAACCGGGGTCACCGCTGAAGCGCTGGACCAAATCGTCGAAGTCTCCTCCGTTGCGCAACACGCGCTTCAAGCTGTCGGCACGTGCACCGAGCTCTGCCATTTCCTCTGCGTCTTTCGCGTCTTTGGCGGTCAACAAGATGTGACGGCACTTGGCCGCTTCATCAGGAACCATGGTGCGCTCGATGACCTGGGCCAACTGCATTTGACCATTCTTGGTGTACGGGCCCACGATGGTGCCGGGCGCTTCGCTGAAGAACTTCGCTTCGTTGACGTCCAATTCCACCTGAGCCAAGCGCAGGTTGCGAATGTCTTCGCGTCCACCGTTGGCTTCCTGCGCGAAGGCTTCAGCGTCGTCCGCTGCGGCCCAGTCAGAAGACACGCTGGCCATCTCGCCTTCCATGGCCTGGATGTCCGCTTCGCTCGCACCGAGTGGAATCTTTACGTAGGAGATGTCGCGTCCTTCAGTCTGCTGGAATTTGGGGTCGTTTTTGTGGGCGTTGTAGTACCGCTTGACGTCGCTGTCAGACACGCTCACCTCGTCGTCGTTGATGTTCTTGTACAACTTCGCCACGTACTTGATCTCGGCCTTCTTCTCGGCGTTGATGTACTCGTACTTGCCCTCAAGGCTGTTGGTGTACAAGGCGTCGGCGAGCAAGGCGTCCATCTTCTCCTTCTTGCGCTTGGCCAGGATGAGGCGCTTGTAGCTCAACAGGTTCAATTTGCCTTGATCCGTGGTGAGCATGGCCCCAAAGTTCTGCTGCCAGAAGGCCTTGTTTTCACCGTTGCTGTAGAACGCGCGGCCCATGTAAGGAGAATCCAAATCGCCAAACAACATCTCCTGGAATTCGGCGTCGGTCACCTCCAATCCGAGGGCGTCGTACGTGTCGTCCAACACGATGTTGGCCGTCAAGTCGGCCCAAACTTCGTCTTGCAATTGGTCTCCTGAGAAACCGAGGCGACGGCGCTCGTCCACCTCCATGCGGTAATCAAGGGCGCTGATGCTTTCTCCATCGACGCTTCCCACATCGCGGGTGTTGCCTTGACCCATCAGGGCCAACACAGCGTCGTAGGGCACCAAAAAGCCCAACATTCCAATTCCGATCATTGCGAGCAACAGTCCTTGTCTGTTGCGGATTTGTTCAATCATTGCCATGGTCCTCTCGCTTAGCGTTTTTAAGGTTTGCGAAGATAACGTTTCCGCGGCAAAGGGCCGCGCATTGGCCTTCAGGCCTTGTCCGCAGGGGCAAAATCGACCCAAGCGATGCGGTTTTCCTCCACCTCGCGCACCACAAATTCAAGGCCATCGACCTCCACGACCGTGCCTACGTCAGGAATGTCGCCCGCGGCGTGGAGCAGCAGCCCCCCCAAGGTGTCGTAGTGGTCGGACTCGGGCAACGTCCACCCGTGCAGTTCGTTCAACACCCGAATTTCTCGGCGGGCCGGCACGCGCCATTGTCCGTTGTCCAACGCGTGTTCCAATTCCTCCTCGCTGTCGTGTTCGTCGTCGATTTCCCCGAGGAGTTCTTCGACGATGTCTTCCATCGTCAAGATGCCCGCGGTGCCCCCAAATTCATCCACGACGACGGCCAAGTGGCGGCGGCGCTTGAGGAATTGGCGAAGCAATTCGTCCCCAGCCATCGGCTCGGGGACCACAAACGTGGGAAGCAAGATGGACCGCAACGAATCGGGACGGTCAAACAGGTCTTTGGCATGGACGTAGCCCACGATGTGGTCGATGTCGCCTTTGTACACCACGAGCTTGGAGAATCCTGAATCGGCAAAGGCGGCTTGCAAGTCCGCGATCGACGTGTCAAACTCCACGGCACCCACTTCGTTCCGGGGCACCATGCTGTCCCGTGCCTGAACGCTGGGCAAATCGAGGGCGTTTTGAAGGATCTGCAGCTCGTGCTCGAGTTCTTGCTCTGGTTCCATGCGGCCACTCAACCCCTTCAAGAAGTGATCGAGGTCGCTGACCCCCAAGGAATCGACCGACACTTGAACGCCGCCGCGAACAAAAGGCCGCAGCAGAAACTTGCTGAGCATCATGATGACCCACGCCGGGACGGCCAAGACGAGGACCAAAAGCAACAGCGGATACGCCATCACTTGCAGCCAGACGTTGGGCGAAGCGTGAAACAAGGACTTGGGCATGAACTCGGCCAAGACCAACACCACGGCGGTGGTGACGATGGTTTGGGTGGCCAACACGGTCACAGGTTGAGACGCGTCCTGCCATCCTGAGACGCCAAAGATCCATTCGCTGATGAGCGCACCAGACTCCATTCCGCAGATGACCAGGGCAAGGTTGTTGCCCACGAGCATGGAGGCGATGAAAAGTTGGGGACGGTTGGAGAGTGCCGCGATGATTTTTCCCCGAACCGAGGACTGCGCGTGGAGTTCCGTTTGCAACCGGCTGGACGCCACAAAGGCCATCTCCATGCCAGAAAAGAAGGCCGAAGCCAACAGCGACAACGCCAGAATCAAGATCGAACTCGAGGGGTCAGGGTCCATTCACCGGAAAGGTAGGTTCTTCGAAAGATACGTCAGAGCCTCATTGGGGCCGAGCCATGCGCACTCGGAAGGCACGGCGCACGCCGTACCACAGCCACGAGATGCAGGGGAACAGCCCGAGGGTCCAGCGGGTGAGGTCTTCCGTGAGCCACAAGTACGCGACGTACCCAGTGGTGACGATGGACACCACGAGCCAGAACATTTCAGCGGCACGTGCCGTCTTGTACGTCACCGAGGAGGTGGGGTCTGAAGAAGAAGACATGGTGCAAAGATGGGGTCAAGGGCGTTGTTCGCCTTGGGGGTCCATGCCCAATTCAAACGATCCGGTGGGCTTCAAGATTTGGTAGCGCTCAAACCGACTGTCCGAGGTCAATCCTCTTCCGCGAAGCACGCCTTGGGCGGTGTGAATCTCGACGGGGCGTTGGGTGCGCACGAGGTCGGAGTCGTGGGACCACACGAGGTGCTCCGTTTCGAGCCGTTCTCCGTCGTCGTTCACCAGCACGACATCGTCCCAGGCTTCCAGCTTGCCGGCTTCGTCGTCGTACGTTCCGCGGATGGCGGAAAGCCGGGCCGTGTGATGGTCTTCTGTCCCGCCGATGTACAGGGTGAACCCACCGTCGACATGCCAAACGTCGGGGACGCCTGCCTCGGTGTCCTCGGCTTCCCAGCGCTCGAGCCGCGCAGCCCGCAGGGACTGCACCACTTCTCCACGTTCCGTGTATTCGAAATAGCCCTGTTCCACCGATTGGGAGGGCCGTGTTTGGGACACCTCAAGATCTTCAGGAACAGCTTCGTCAGGCGTGGATTGACAGGCGCCGAGCGCACCGAGTCCAACGAACGCGAAAACCGCCCAAACCCCGAAAGGCGAGCGGTTTTTCACAGGGTGTTGTGGTGGCCACAAGGGCATCAGCGCACCCGGATCGTGGTGGTCTCACCCGAGCAAGGGCAACCTGGCTTGTTGGGAACCGTGAAGGACCCGCCGGCTTGCTTGCCGTAGGTGAAGATGTCGTCCACCGTGGGGAACTGCTTGGCCATGTTGGCCATCTTCTTCCCTGCCTTTTCCGCAAGCTCTTCGTTCAAGCGCTTGGCTTTGGCGTAGTAGTCGCTGGCCACCCAGTACACGGAGCGGCTTCCCAAGGCACCGTCGTTGCAAGCAGAAGAGCTGCCCGCAATGGCGTCGCCGATCAGCATGTAGGCGTCGGCATTCTCAGGTTCGATCTCGAGGACTTGACGGGCGTAGTTCCGCGCGGTGCTCGTGCGGCCCATGGCGCTCGCGATTTGGCCTGTCTTCAAGAGGTAGGTCAACTTCTCGGTGCAATCGCCGCAACGGTTGACCGCGTCTTCCATGTACGTGAAGCTCGAATCCAATTGGCTGGCCTTGGCGAACCCGATGCCGATGGCGTAGGCCGCCGGGGCAGAAGGCTCCACGCTGTAGACCGACGTGGCCACGGGCAGGAACAAATCGTTGTCCGTGCACTCTTTCTTGTTCAACAAGCGCAACACTTTTTGCTTCAAGTCCATGTTGTCCGCATCGGCTGCCACTGCGGCGTCGAGCACAGGCACCATGTCGTCGCAATCGGCGATGGCCACAAAGACGGTTTCGATGTTGCCCTTGGCCTTTTCGTAGCGCTTCACGTCGCGCTCCTTGCCGGCTTCTTGCGCCCGTGCGAGACCCGCTTGCACGTAATCCGTCAGGGCGAGGTAGTCGGTGAGCATTTGGGCGCGCATGTTGGCCTGAGCCACGGTGTCGCCTTTGAGCGCCCGCTTCATGGTGTAGAAGCTTGCGGTGTAGTATTGGTACAATGTCGTGGCGGAGGATTCTTCCTTCAAGCATTCCACGCTCTCCTTGAACATCTCGTACGCCGCTTGGTGCTCGCTCTTGTTGTACTTGTAAAAGTCAGACGCTTTGCGGCCCAAAATTTCGCACCGGTTGTTGGGGCTGCGCTTGGTGCTGGGGTACAACTCCATGCGCTTGTCGTGGAGGTACAGCAAGCTGTCGACCAACACGGCTTTGCGTGGGTCCTCGTCCTCGACTTTCTTGAGCTCTTTTCCGATGAAGGAGGCACCGTCTGCGTACAACCCCTCGCTGGCGGTTTCTGGGCACACGTTGCACGCCTTTCTCCACTGGATGTACGCTTCGTCGTAGTTCTTCTGCTTCTTGTACGACTTGTAGACGCTCAAAGCTTCTTTGCACTTCAACTGCTGTTCAGGCGTGTCGCCGTAGCGTTCGTCTTGGGCCAAACCGACGTTGGTGCCAAGGAGCATCGCAAAGGCGGCGAAAAGGAGGGTCTGGAGGGCCTTCATGGGTTCAGGTTTCTCAGGTTCAATGGTTTGTCTTCTGTAGGGTCGTCAATCGTACAACCGGGGTGTCAGCCAAAGGTTCTTGGCGAAGGGTGTCAAGGTGACGCCCAGGTGGACACGAAGGTTGGTTTCACGATGAATCGATTCAAACGATGTGGAGCGTTGTCCAACATCCATGCCAAAGTGGAGTTGGCTTGCGCTTCGGCTGCCTTTCAAAGGGGCGTTCATTCCCCAACTCACGCGCCATTCCTGCAAAGGAGAGGTCTCCGTTCCGTCGGCGCTGGTCAGCACCACAGGCAGGGTGGATTGACGGAATCCCGCGCGGTAGGTCGGACGCACAATTTTGCCCGGTTTCCGCCCAGGGGTCCACAGCACGCCGAAGGCGGTGCTGACGGCATCGCCCCAAGACGCAGAGCCGTCCATCAGGTGGTCCAGAGCAGTGGCCGACTCCGACCAAGCTTGGGACGAGTGGTCCACAAACAGGCCCCAGCGGTTTCCGCGGGCTCCGTCCCATTGCAAGCCTCCACCCAACGTCCACTTTTGGGGAACCGATCCCTGAAGCACAGCCTCGTCAAACGCCGAGGTGTCAATTCCAGTCACCACGTTGTTCACGACGAGCGTGGACTCCACCAGGCGGCTGTAGTCGGTGTGAAGGGTCCGTGCGGGGCTCCACGTTGCGCCGGCGCGCAGGGTCCAGCTGCCGCGGAATTGCTTGAATTCGTCGTAACGTGCCCGAAGCACTTGAAAGGCTTCTGCACCAAACACCCAACCGGTGGCACGGTGCCGAGAAGACACCACCGTGCGCACGTCGCGGAAGGTGAGGTCTTGAATGTCGAGGATGGACGTTTGGACGGCGTCGCCAAACCAGTGGTCGACTTGGAATCCGACGTCCATGCCACGAGAAGTGATCAACACGCTGTCCGCGCCTGCATTCAACCAGGTGCGTCCGCGCCATCCATGGGCGAGACCTACATAGGCCCGCGCGAGGCCGCCAGAGCCGTTGTACGACTCTGCGATGCTGCCCAACGTGGTGTCGGTCAGGGTACGCGACACGCCAAAGGACTTGGAGGTCATCGGCGTCAATCCCAATTGGAGTGCGCTCAACGATCGAGGTTGTTTGACGACCAATCCGAAGTTTCCAGGTCCTCCGGTCAAGGCGTTGGTGGTGCTGTCGCCTTCCGACAACTGCATGCCTTGGAGGTGGATGGAGCCTTGGAACGTGGGGTTGGCCAATCCTGCCGCAGCAGCAGGTTGATCGGCGTTGACCGCGAGGTTGCTGGCGGAGATGGACGTGATGCCTCCCATGCTGGCCAAGCTGGGTGCCAAGTTGCCCTGAGAGGTGCCCAAACCAAACCGTGCAAAGGGGCTGAAGTCTGTTTCTTGAGCCCACCCATGGAGCCCTTGTCCAAGAAGGAACACAAACGCCAAGGCACTTCCTTTGAAGAGTGAGGAGAACGCGCGCTTGGGGTCAGGCATGGAAGTGGTTGAACAGTGCATGGTACCCTTTGAGGGTCAGTTGAGCGTCGGCGAATTTCGGGCGGATGTCGCGGAGTTCCAAGAAGTGGGCGTCGCCGCCTGTGAGGAGGACCCCCAGATTTGGCAGTTCTTGGGACCAGGCGTGCCATTTCCCTTCGATTTCCGCGGCCAGTCCACCCACGGCGCCTGCCAACAAGGCCCGATCAGAATTTGAGCCAAGTCCCGCAGCGCCGTTCAGTGCGAGGTCGTGGCCGTCGTGCAACGAAGGTCTGGGCAGACGCGCGGTGCCTTGAGACATCGCGTCCAACCTCATGGGGATGCCTGGAGAGATGGTGCCGCCCCAATGCATTCCGCTGTGAATCAGATCGACCGTCGTGCAGGTGCCCACATCCACCACCATCCATGCCCCCTCCGGGTGGGCTTCGGCACAACAGCCTTTCAGCACCGCCCAAGCATTGGCCACGCGGTCAAGTCCAGTTCTTTCGGGTTCCACCACAGCGGTCGGGAGCGGGGTGGGATCGCCTGGATGGAGCACAAAAGCCTCCGGGAACAACGACACCCAAGGAGCAAGATCGCCGCTTCCTGTGACCATCACAAGGTCGTGTTCGCCGAGTGTGGATTGCCATTGCCTTCCTGTGTCGAGGTGGGCGACCGGGGCAGATTCCAGTTGAGCTGGAGGCTGCGTCAGGTCGTTCCCGTTGTCAAACGTGGCCCACTTCGCGCGGGTGTTGCCCACGTCCAATATTCGGCGCGTCACGGCCATCGCACGGATTCCATGATGCGACGAACGTCAGCCTCCATGCGGGCCAGAACGGGGGCCGTGCTGTCGGGATTGGGCGCGTGGTTGAAGTACAGCGAGCCGCGCATGAAATGCTCTGTGCTGTCTGTCACGAAGAATTGCAACGGCGCCGCGACAGGGCCTTCCAGCAGGTAGAGCATGCCGGATTTGCCCTCCTCGTTGAGCGCGTGCCTCCGAATGCCCGAGGCCGCCACCTCGTGCCCAAACACCAGCGACTGCGCATCCTTCAACAATGCGGGCAACCGGCCGTCCACGGGCACTTCGGTGCAGTGCAACCGCGCATTGAACCGTGGAAACGCCAAGTTGTACCAGCATCCAACTTCGCCTTTTGGCGTGACCTTTCGCTCGACCTTGGCGTGGTTGGGGATGCGGAAAGAGGTGGCGCAGGGGCTCTTGTATCTCGTGGAGGCGGTGTCGGGAAGGGTGATGCGCACGTGTCCGTGGGGCTTGGGGACGGGCACATCGTCGGGACGAATCCACCAGGCTACGCCGCACGCGAGCACCCCAAGTGCCACAACCCACATCCAGGGGCCACGTCGAGAAGTTTGGGTCCCTGAATCAGCCATCCGATGGGTCTGTGCGATGGTCCTGAGATTCAGGTCGAGGGAGTTCGATTTTGACGCGGTGGATCCTTCGGGCGTCGCCCGCATCCACAAGCAGGCGAATGCCCTCAAACGTCACGGCCTGACCTTTTCGAAGGAGCTTGCCCGATTGCTCGACCATGAACCCACCGAGGGTGTCACTTTCTCCCTTGGCCGCTTCCCAAACGTCTTCTTCCAACCCCAAAATGCGGTAGACGTCCAACAGCGGAGTCTTGGCTTCAAACAGGTATGTGAATTCATCCAACACGGAGTGCATCACTTCCTCGTCGTCGAATTCGTCGGCGA
>WTJL01000020.1 GCA_011524845.1 Flavobacteriales bacterium
ATTGAGGCTGTCGTTGCCACCCGTGGTATCGGGTGCCGTCGTACGCCAACTCGAGAAAGACCCGCATCAGCGCGTCATGCCCAAGAAGCGATCTTCTCGCTCTTGTACTCTCCGGCGAACAGCTTGTCCTTGACTTTCGTGAAGGTCTCGATGGTGTATTTCACGTCTTCCAGCGTGTGGATGGCCGTGGGGATCAAGCGCAGCATGATCGTGTCCTTGGGCACCACTGGGTACACCACAATGGAGCAGAAAATGCCGTAGTTCTCACGGAGGTCCAACGTCAGGTTGGTCGCTTCGCCGAGGCCGCCGTGCAAGAACACAGGCGTCACGCAAGAGTTGGTCACACCGAGGTCAAACCCTTCGGTACGAAGTCCCTCTTGCAACGCCGTGGCCACCTTCCACAAGTTCTCCTTGTGCTCGGGCTGGCTGCGCAACATTTCGAGACGCTTGCGGGCGCCGACCACGAGGGGCATCGGCAACGATTTGGCAAACGTCTGAGAGCGCATGTTGTAACGGAGGAATTCGATGACGTCTTCGTCTCCGGCCACAAACGCACCGATGGTGGCCATCGCCTTGGCGAAGGTGCCGAAATAGACGTCAATCTGGTCATGGCAACCTTGGTGGTCGCCTGCACCACGTCCGTTCTCTCCCACTGTGCCGAAGCCGTGGGCGTCGTCCACAAAGAGGCGGAACTTGTATTCTTCCTTGTACTCGCAAATCTCAGCGAGCTTCCCTTGGTCGCCAGCCATTCCGAAGACCCCTTCCGTCACGACGAGGATGCCTCCGCCAGTTTGGTCGGTCAGGTTCTTGGCACGCTTGAGCTGCTTTTCAAAGCTCTCCATGTCGTTGTGCTGGAACACAAATCGCTTTCCTTGGTGAAGGCGAACGCCATCGACCATGCACGCGTGCGATTCGCTGTCGTACACAATGACGTCGTGACGCGACACCAGCGCCTCAATGGCCGACTGGCAGCCCTGGTAGCCGAAGTTGAGCAAGAACGCATCCTCCTTCTGCATGAAGTCGGCGAGCTCTTGTTCCAACGCTTCGTGTTGGGCCGTTTGTCCCGACATCATGCGCGCCCCCATTGGGTAGCCCATGCCCCACTCGGCGGCTGCATCGGCGTCCACTTTGCGGATTTCAGGGTGGTTGGCGAGTCCGAGGTAGTTGTTGATGCTCCACACAAGAAGCTCTTTCCCTCGGAAAGTCATTCGGTTGCTGATTTCTCCCTCCAGCTTGGGGAAGGTGAAGTAACCGTGGCTGTCGCGGGCGTGCTGACCAAGGGGTCCACGCTCCTGACGGATTCGATCAAAAATGTCCAAAAATCAGAGATTTAGAAGGTGCGAATGTACAACGGCCAAAGCTATTGCGCTCCCCCAAGGGCATGACTGAGATGTTCACACAGTTTTCACCAAGCGTCCGTGCATGCGTTGTACTTTCGTCGCCACATGAATCGCTCCTCTTGGCTGACTGTGGTGATGGGCAGTGTCCTGCTCTCGTTGTGCACCCAATGTTCCGACTACAACAAGATGCTGAAGTCTGGTGACGTGGAGGAAAAGCTCATCTATGCGGAAGCTGCCCTTGATTCGGGCAACTGCTTCCGAGCCCTTCCCCTCTACGACGAGCTGATGCGTTTGACGCGCGGCACCGAGCGCGCCCCAGACATTCATTGGAACCGCGCCCTCACGCACGATTGTGTCAACGACTTTTACTTGAGCCGCTACTACTTTCAATCGTTCGCCAAGACGTTTCCCAACGATGCCCGTGTGGAAGAAGCGCTGTTTCGCGCGGCCTTGTGCTCGTATTATTTGTCTCCACAATCGAGCCTCGATCAAACCGACACGCGCTCTGCCATCGACGAACTGCAACTGTTCATGGACCGCTATCCCTCCAGCGCCCTCCGAGACAGCAGCCAGCACATGGTGGACAACCTTCGAGGCAAACTGGAATTGAAGGCCTTTGAAAATGCGCGTTTGTACCACAAGACGGGCAACTACAAAAGCGCCACCATCGCCATGGCCCATGCCATGGAAGACTACCCCGGCTCGCCCTACCAAGAGGAACTGCAGTACCTGATCATCGACTGTCACTACCAATATGCGCTGCAAAGCACCGAGCGGAGGAAGTTGGAGCGGTACAACGATGCTATTCAGGCTTTTCATACCTTTGCATCCCGTTTTCCGGAGAGTTCCAAGATGAAACAGGCCCAGCGTCTTCATGACAACGCGGTCCAGGCCATTGCAGAACTGGAGACGGAACCCCAATCGAACACGACAAACCGTTGAGGCATGAGCACGAACTTCAAAAGCATCAAAGCTGAACGCACGACTGAGACGCGCGACATCCACAATCTGGAAACGCACGGAACGGGCAACATCTTTGAGACCATCGTGGCGCTCTCCAAGCGCAGCAACCAGGTGGCCTTGAGCTTGAAGAAGGAGCTTTCTGAAAAGCTCGAAGAGTTCGTCATCCCCACCGATTCTTTGGAAGAAGTGTTCGAAAACCGCGAGCAGATCGAAATCTCGAAGTTCTACGAGCGTCTGCCCAAGCCCCACAGCATTGCCATCAAGGAGCTTCAAGACGAGTCCCTTCACATTGCTGGCGGCGAAGAAGCCACAGAGGACGAAGAGGAAGCCTAATTGGTACTGGCCATGTCCTTGGCCTCCACCCCTTCTGAACCCATGTTGACCGGACGCCGCATCGTGCTTGGCCTCACGGGAAGCATTGCCGCGTACAAATCAGCGACCCTCGCGAGGGAGTTGAGGCGACGCGGTGCCGACGTCCGTGTGGTCATGACGCCTGGGGCGACTGAATTCATCACGCCCCTGACCATGGCCACCTTGGTCGACCACCCTGTGCATTCCGACTTCACAGAAGATCAAGACGCCGGGGTATGGACCAACCACGTTGAGTTGGGCATTTGGGGCGACCTCATCCTTGTGGCCCCCGCCACGGCCAACACCCTGGCCGCCATGGTGCACGGAGGTTGCGACAACTTGCTTCAGGCCGTCTTGTTGAGTGCCCGATGCCCCGTCGCCGTGGCACCTGCCATGGATTTGGACATGTTCACCCACGACGCCACCCAATCCAACCTCGCCACGCTGAAAGAGCGCGGTGTGGACGTCATTGAACCGGGCACCGGTCCCCTTGCAAGTGGACTTGTGGGCAAGGGACGCATGGCTGAACCCGAAGACATTGCCGACCACCTCGAGCAGTGGTTTGCCAAAGACCTTCCCTATGCGGGCAAACGCGTGGTCATCACCGCAGGCCCCACCCACGAACCCTTGGACGCCGTGCGTTTCCTCGGGAACCGGAGTTCAGGCAAAATGGGCTTTGCTCTGGCTGAAGCGCTGGCGGCCCAAGGCGCAGAGGTCACGTTGGTGGCCGGTCCTGTCTCCCTCGCCACGCCCGACCGTGTGCATTCACGTGTGGACGTGTCGACGGCCATGGACATGAACGACGCCGTGCAAAAGATTTGGCCTCGCATGGACCTAGGCATTGCCTGTGCGGCGGTATCAGACTTCAGGCCTGCCGTGACTTCTGAAGACAAATGGCACCGAGGAGATGTGCCGCCTGCTGTGGAGTTGATCGAGAATCCCGACATCTTGGCAGGGATGGGTGCCACCAAACAGCACCATCAACGCTTGGTGGGATTCGCCTTGGAAAGCGACGACGGAGTCGCAAGCGCTGAGGGCAAATTGGCCCGGAAGAACTTGGACGCCATTGTGCTGAACAGTTTGAGGGACGCCGGCGCTGGATTTGGCCACGACACAAACAAAGTCAGCGTGCTCTTCCAAGGTGGGAAAAGCGTTAGTTTTGAGTTGAAATCCAAATACGAAGTCGCGCAAGACCTCGTTGAACTTTGGAGGACCACTCTGAACCCATGACGCAGCCCGCTCTCTCTCCCCACCCCTGTTTTTCTCTTGGAACCACCGTCGCTCGCGTGATCATGTCGGGTGTGTTGGCGCTGATGCTGCACAACAGCGCTGTGTCCCAGGAGCTGAATTGCAACGTGACGGTCATTGCCCCCCAGATCAGCAACGTCGACGCCTCTCGGTTTGACGCACTGGAAGACGCCATTCGAGAATTCATGAACGGCCGCCGCTGGACGGAGGACAACTTTGACTTTGAGGAGCGCATTGAGTGCACCCTTCAGCTCACCATCAACGAAGCCATTGGGTCCACCGTGTTCAAAGGCAGCATGCAGGTGCAGAGTTCCCGCCCTGTGTTCAACTCCGATTACAACACCGCCGTGATGCTGGTCAACGACGGCGACGTACAGTTCGAGTGGCTGGACAACAGCAACATCCTCTTCAACCCCGGTCAACACCGCGACAACCTCTCTTCCCTTCTGGCGTACTACGCGTACATGATTTTGGGCATGGATTACGACACCTTCAGCTTGGAAGGTGGCACACCGTATTTCCTCCAAGCCCAAACCATCGTCGCCAACGCCCAGAATGCCGGCGAACGCGGTTGGAAGGCCTCTCAAGGCAAACAAAACCGCTACTGGCTCATTGAAAATCACCTGAGCCAAACCTTCCGTCCTGTGCGCATTTGCCTGTACAACTACCACAGGAAAGGACTGGACCTCTTGTTTGACGACGTCGAAGGCGCCCGGTTGACCATGGCCGAGGCCTTGATCGACATGCGCTCGACCAACCGCATTCGCCCTGGCTCTTACAACGTGCAGGTCTTCTTCTTGGCGAAAAGCGACGAGATCATCAACGTGTTTGGGCCAGCTCCGGATGCAGAGAAGGCACGCTTGCTGCCCATTCTCAAGCAGCTGGACCCCGGGAACATCCAGTCGTACGACGAACGCCTCGGCTGATGCTGCGCCGCATCCGGATTCAAAACCACGCCCTGATCCACGAGGTCGAGCTGACGCTTGACGCAGGCTTTCATGTCTTCACTGGAGAAACCGGTTCCGGAAAGAGCATCTTGCTTGGGGCCGTGGGCTTGCTCCTCGGAGATCGCGCCGACACGAGCGGCGTGGGACTGCATGGCGACCGTGCCGTGATCGAGGGTGAATTTGTCGCCCCCCAAATGACGGAATGGTTGGCCGAGGCAGACTTGCCCGACGCCATGTCCATTTCCATTCGCCGGGAAGTCCTGCGAAACGGTCGTTCTCGCGTGTTCATCAACGATGCGCAAGCCACCGTCGCTCAGCTCCGTGAGTTGGGCAACCAGCTGGTGAGCATTCACCGACAGGACGATTTGGGAGAAGTCCTTGAGCGGCCTGCCCTTGCGCATGTCCTTGACTTGGCGGGTCGCCACCACGACGTCAAGACGGCGTATGAAACCGCCTTCACCGAATGGCGCGAGGCCCACGGAGCACTTCAATCCCTGGAAGCCCTCCTTCGGGCACCCTCCGGAGACGTTCACTACTTGCGCCATCAAATTGAGGAATTGCAAGGACTGCGGCTGCATGAAGTGGAGTGGGACGCCTTGGAGTCTGAACTGCACAGTCTGCAACATGCGACGGACCTTCATGCTGGATTGGCACACGCGGCTCACGCATGCGACGCTGATGAGAAAGGGGTCCTCACGTCACTCGAAGACGCGAGGAGAGCGCTGATGTCTTTGGAGGGTGTGGACGCCGATGTCGACCAGGCCCTTGAACGCCTGTCCAGCGTTCGCATCGAAATGCAAGACCTCTCCGCCACCTTGCACGACTTGGTCGAGCGCAAACAGCCCGACCCTGCCCGTCTGAACGCTTTGGAAGCTCGACACGATGCGTTGATGCGCGCCATGCGCAAGCACGGCGTCGATTCGACCCAAGCGCTCATGGACCTTTTGGACCAATTGGGACAAACCGCAGACTCGCTTGACGGCCTCGAAGCTCAAGTTGAAGATGCACGCGACCAAGAACGTAGCCTTCGTATGTCTCTGAACGAGGCTGGACACGCCTTGACCAAGGCTCGTAAACGTGCGGGAGAACAACTTGCAGGGGCCGTCCTGCCCTTGCTCGGTCAATTGAAGATGCCCCATGCTCAGATGGATTGGGCGTTCCCCGCATGCGAGCCAGACCCCATCGGCATGGATGTCCCTGAAATTTGGTTCACCACCAACCCTGGGTCACCCCTGTTGCCTTTGGTCAAAGTGGCCAGTGGTGGAGAAAGGGCACGCTTCATGCTCGCATTGAAGTCTGTCTTGGCAGAGCTCCAATCCACGCCGGTGGTGGTGCTCGACGAAATTGACACCGGTGTCAGTGGCGAAGTGGCCGAACACATGGGGCGCGCCATGAAAAACATTGCGCTCGCTCAGCAGACCCAGCAGGTGTTGGCCGTCACTCACCTGCCACAAGTGGCTGCCTTGGCGCAACACCATTGGGAGGTCCACAAGACCACCGACGGGGCGTCGACCCACGTGTCCGTTCACGCCTTGAATGGACAAGACAGGCGTTACGCCGTCGCCACCATGCTGAGCGGCTCCAATGTGACAGAAGAGGCCTTGGGCCAAGCCGCCAAACTCATCGCGGCTTCCTGACTGGTCAGAAGGACCAGTCCAATCCGACAGAAGGCAGGAAAGGCAACTGGTTCTTGCGCTGTCCCGTGATTCGGTTGATGTAGAACACGTTTTCGCGGCTGTACACGTTGGTCACCCCCGCGGACAGCTCCAGTTCTCCACCTCCCACGTCCTTCCAGGTTCGCTTGACGTTCAAGTCCAACCGGTGGTAAGCTGGCAAGCGACCTTCGTTGAGACCTGCGAGGTAAATGCTCACATCTCCGGGATTGGAGGTCAGGTAATCCCCGTCGATGCCACCGCCGGTTCCAGGTGCTTGGTAGTACCCCTGGCTCTGTGTGAATGGCAACCCCGACCCGAGGTTCCAGCGGGCCGACAACAACCACGCGCCGTCGCCAAAGCCTTGGCTCGCCACCAAATTCACGTTGTGACGACGGTCAAACACGGGATCGTACCACTGGAATCCATCCCAGCGGTCCACATCGCCCAATCCGTAGACAAACCACAGGTAAGTCTCGCGCTCCTCGTACTTCACCACCACGTCAGCCCCCATGGCGCGTCCGGTCTCCACAATGAAGTCTTTTTTGAACGCGTCGGGCTCGTCCGCGTAGGTGGTGTTGTCCGGGAACAACTTGTTGCGGTTGAAATTCGTCAGCTGGGTGAAGTGCTTGATGTACCCCTCCGTGTTGATGTTCAACCGCTCCGTCAAGTCAAATTCAAATCCTGCCACAGCGTGGTTGGCCGTTTGCAAGCTGTGCACGATCTCACGCTCTTCGCCGTTGGGCAACTGGATGTCGTCTTGCAAGTTTTGAGGCCCCGCCAAGAAGCCGTAGAACAGGTTGACGATGTCCCGATCAGAGTTGGCGCTGATCACGTTTTGGGAGTACATCCCTCCTGCTGCCTTGAGTCGAAGACGTTCGCTCGCCTTGTACTTGATGCCAAACCGAGGCTCCATCCGCCCCCTTGCAAGAGAACTGTAGTACTGCAAGCGAAGGCTCGGCTGAACGATCCAAGGGCCACGCTTCACCGTGTAGTCCACGTAGCCTCCGAGTTCTGTGGTGTTTTCTTGCTGCTGGACCGCCACCTGCAACGAATTGAACGTCTCAAAGTCGGTCTGCATGCCCACCACTTCCAAGCCGTACTCCACGTTGTCCTCTCCCAGGACGTATTTGAAGTCGAGGCCAAAGTTGAAGCCCTGCACCTCGCTGTACCGCGCGGGAGAACCGACTTCGTCAAAGTTGATGCGGTAGTTGCTCAGTGCGAAATGTCCGTTCAACAAAACGGAGCTTCCGGGAGGCACCACGGTGAAGGTTCCCCCTCCGCCCACGTTTCGCCAGCCGTAGTTGGCAAAGTCCACCCCAGTGCTGTCGTCCAGCACACTGGCGTTGTCCACAAAGTTGAATCCAAAGACGCTGAGCTTCGAACCGTCGCCCCCGCCAAAGGTGATCTTGCCATAGGCATCGGTGAAGCCAAAAGGCAACCGGCCATCGTCGATGTAAGGGTAGAACAGCTGCGACGTTTGCTCAAGGTAGCTGTGCTTCACGCTCAACAAGTAGCTGATGCCGCCCGTGCGGTCTTTGGACATGGGCCTGAGTGGGCCGTGAACCAACAGTTTGGCACCAAAGGGGCTCGCCCCTACACGGCCTTCGGTTTCGCGCATGTTTCCGTCGCGCGTGCGGATGTCCATCACGCTGCTGATGCGCCCACCATATTTGGCGGAAAAGGCCCCCGTGTAGACATCTGCGTTGGACAACGCGTCGGAGTCAAACACACTGAAAAGTCCGATGCTGTGAAAGGCGTTGTAAATCAACATGCCGTCGAGCAGCACCTTGTTTTGGATGGGCGAACCACCGCGGATGTACAGCTGCCCACCTTGGTCACCCGTGGACACAAAACCCGGCAACACTTGCAGGGCTTGCACCAAATCAGGGGCACCACCAAAGCTTGGAATGCGCTTGATGTCTGCAGGACGAATGGTCTCTACAGAGGTGCGGACTTGGGTCGTTTGTTCTTCACGGTCTGCACGAACTTCAGCCCCCTCCAAGGTCACCACTTTGGATTCAAGCAAGATGTTGCGGGTCAATACTTTGCCGTCTCTTATCTCAACAGCCTCACGAATGGTTTCATATTCGAGACTGGTGACCATCAAGGTGTATTGACCTGCGGGAATTCGGCTCAAACTGAAGTACCCTTCCACGTCACTGGACACCCCATACGCGGTGCCTTCCAACGTGACCGAGGCAAACATCACAGCTTCTCCTGAAGCTTCAGACTTCAAGAATCCTTTGACGGTGCCTTGGGACCAGGCGGTGGACATGAATCCGGAAAGAAGGAGCGCCAACGCATAGGGTGTCCAACCGGCCCAACGGGGACCGTGAGTCTGTGAGGTTTCTTGCATGGAAGGTCAAAAATACATCAGGCCCACGCCATTCGCTTCAGCCGATCTTCCAACGTCTCCGAAGAAAGCCGCTCCCTGAGGCGGTCGACAAACAAAGGAAAGGCCAACGGGGAAGGCTTCTCCAGCTCACAGTGCACCACCTCCCGGTCAGACATGCCCTGAAGCCATTGAAGCAGACGCCCAAACTCCAGCTGGTCTGCCAACATCTCGTCCTGTGCTTGGCGCAGCAACAGATTGTCTGGATCGTGGTCCTGAAACACTTGAAGCAGCAGGTTCGTGGAGGTCAGCAGGTGACGCTCCTTGACCGTTGCTCCTGGAAACCCAAGGAACACAAGGCCCGCAATGGTGGCAACGTCTCTGAATTTTCGGCGAACGAGTTCCGACGCGTTGAATCCTGCGCTGAGGTCGTCCATCAAGTGGCTCGGGTCAAGCAGGTTGGCCTCCTCCACCCGTTCCCAAAGAATCGGCTGGTCGGACAAAAGCTCGAGGCCGTCGTCGTTGCACGCCCAGTTGAAGGTTTGGGGGGACAACAAACTCAACCTATAAGCCAGCAACATGGCCAATGCCTCGTGCACCTTTCTCCCCTCAAATGGATACAGAAACAGGTGGTGCCCATCGCCGTCCTCCAACGTTTCCACCAGGAGTTGGTGGGCCCGAGGGATTCGACTGCGTTCGGCTTGGATTTGGACCATCGGGGCGAGCCGCTGAAGCTCGGGTTCCCACTCGGCTGTGGGGTCCGCCATTCGGTCCCAGGCCAGACGGAGCCGGTGCGAGAGTTCAGAGCTGAGCGACATTCTCCCTCCCATCCATGCGGGCGTCCGTGCCGTGGTCGATTTGGAACGTCGCACCTTGGCCACCAACCCTTGAAAGGACACCAGCGCCACGGAATGCCCCGCAAACACAAAGGAATCCCCTTCTTTCAAGGAGGCGACAAACGTCTCTTCCACATGACCGAGCAACCCCTGGCCTTTGAGGTGCACAGCGACCATCGTGGCACTGACTATGGCCCCCATGCTCATTCGGTGTTGCCTTGCTTTGGTGCGGTCGCGTATGACCCATCGTCCATCCTCGTCCACGTCCACCCTTCGGTGCTCGGTGTACGCGCGAAGCGAGGGACCTCCCGTGGAGATGATGTCGAGGCATTGGCGCCAGTCGTCTTGTTCCATGTCCTGGAAGGCATGGGTGCCCAACAACACGTGACGCACCTCGTCAGGTTCAAAACCATCCCCCACGGCCAGTGTGCACAACCACTGGACGAGCACGTCCCAGCAAAGAATGACGGGTGTTTTGGGCTCAATTTCCCCGTAGGCAATGGCCTCACGCAGCGCCACCGCCTCCACGAGTTCGAGGCCATGGGTGGGCACGAAATGGGCCTTGCTGGTCTCGCCTGGGCGGTGTCCGCAACGTCCCGCCCTTTGAATCATGCGGGACACGCCCTTGGGTCCGCCGATTTGGACCACCGCATCCACCGGTCGAAAATCCACCCCCAAATCGAGGGAGGCGGTGCACACCACCGCCCGGAGACGGCCGTCGTGCAGGGCGTCTTCCACCCACTCCCTGAGCTCACGTGAAATGGACCCGTGGTGCATCGCCAAAATGCCGGCCCACTCTGGCTTGTGCTGCAACAAGGCTTGGTACCACACCTCGGCCTGTCGTCGGGTGTTGGTGAAGACCAAGGTGCTTTGGTGGGCCTCCACCACGTCGGCCACCTCGTCCAACAACTGCAATCCAATGTGTCCGGCCCAGGGCAGTCGCGCAAAAGCCTTGGGCATGGTGCTTTCCACCTCAATGTCTTTGTGGATGTCAGCCTTGACAATCACGCCTTGCGCCGACCCGACAAGCGCTTCCAAGGCCGACTCCGGCGCCGCCAATGTCGCGCTCACCCCCCATACCCCGGTGCGGCGGCCCTCTGCCGCGGCGACGTGCCGAATCCAAGACACGGCCAATTCAACCTGCACCCCTCGTTTGGACCCCAAAAGCTCATGCCACTCGTCCACCACCACCATGCGGGCGTGGGACAACCGCTTGACGCCGCCCTTTTGGGCCACGAGGATGTGCAGCGACTCAGGGGTGGTGATCAGAATGTCGGGAAGGGACGTCCGCTGCCTCGCCTTTTCCTTGGCCGAGGTGTCTCCGGTTCGGGTTCCCACTTCCCAGGCCAATCCCAGCCCCTCGACCATCGCACGTGCCGCATCGGCAATGTCCGCAGACAACGCGCGCAACGGCGCCACCCAAATCAGCTTGACGCCTTTGGAGGTGCACGACGTGGCCGCCGCATGGGACAACACGTGCCCCATGGCCGCGTAAGTCTTTCCGCTTCCTGTGGGGGCCTGAAGCAGGCCGTCCAGTCCATGACGGCAGGCCTCCCACACGTCACGCTGAAAAGCCTGTGGACGCCAGCCCTTTTGCTCAAACCATCGTTCGAGAGGCTCGTGGGGAGACAAGGAAGCTTGGGTCGGCATGGTGCACAAAGGAACATCGTGCAACGCGCTCAGTTCAAACAACATTTCCG
>WTJL01000063.1:0-4016 GCA_011524845.1 Flavobacteriales bacterium
AGCAGATTCAGTTGATGAAGCTGCTGCAGGTGCCGACGCTGGAGCTCGAGGCTCGGATCAAGCAGGAACTCGAAGCGAACCCCGCGCTTGAGGAGGGGGCCGAGAAGGAGGAGACCCTGGACGATTTGGACCTTCAGGAGCAAGAGCAATCGGAGGCCCTGGACGACTTTGACTTCGACGAGTACCTCGACGATGAAACGCCGGATTACCAGCTGAGCGTTCGGAACCACGGGGCCGACGTCGAAGACCGAGACATTCCCCTGGGAAGTGGTGCGACCTTTCGGGAGTTGTTGTCCGACCAGCTTGGTTTGCTCGATGTGACCAACGAGACCCGCGCGCTCGCCGAGCACCTCATCGGTCACTTGGACGACGATGGGTACCTGCGCCGCGATTTGGACAGCATCGTCAACGACCTCGCCTTCACGCAAGGCGTCGAGGTGCCCCGCGATCTTCTAGAAGAGGCCTTGGAGGTGGTCCAAACCCTCGACCCCGCCGGGGTGGGCGCGCGCGATTTGCGTGAATGTTTGGCCCTTCAGGTGGCGCGCAAGCAGCAGGACAAATCTCCTGAGGATCCGCGCCAAGAGGCGCTTGGGCGCGCTTGGGCGTTGCTCCAAGACCACTACGACGCCTTCATCAAGAAGCACTACGACAAGCTTCAAACGGCGCTCGACCTGACCGAGGACGACCTTCGGGCGGCACTGGAGGAATTGACCCGGCTCAACCCCAAGCCCGGCAATGCAGGCAGCGAGTCGTCTCGCGTGGTGCATCACGTCATCCCGGATTTTTTGCTGTCCGTCGACGGGGAGGACATCGTGTTGCAACTCAACGGACGAAACGCCCCTGAACTGCGCGTGAGTCGCACGTACCGCGACATGATGGACACGTACGCGCAAGGCGGGCGACAGGACAAAGCCACGAAAGAGGCCTTGACGTTTGTGAAGCAAAAGGTGGACGCAGCCAAGTGGTTTGTGGACGCCATTGCCCAGCGCCAAAAGACCTTGACCCAAACCATGCAGGCCATTGTGGCGCATCAACGGGCCTATTTCCTGAGCGGCGACGAAGTGGACCTCAAGCCGATGATCCTGAAGGACATTGCAGAGCGCATCGGCATGGACATCAGCACGGTGTCGCGCGTGGCCAACAGCAAGTACGTCCAAACCCCGTACGGAACGCTGTCGCTCAAGAGCTTCTTCTCCGAAGGCATCAGCACCGACAGTGGAGAAGAGGTGAGTTCGCGTGAAGTCAAGAAAATCTTGAAGGACGCCATTTCTGAAGAGGACAAGCGCAAGCCTTTGTCCGATGAAAAGCTCGGCGTGCTGTTGAATGCCAAGGGCTACAACATCGCCCGACGCACCGTGGCCAAGTACCGCGAGCAGCTCGGCATTCCCGTGGCCCGCCTCCGCAAAGAACTGTGATGAACACCCTTGCCAAACTTGTCAGTGCGGTCTTGCACCCGTTGTGCATGCCGCTTCTGACGCTTGGGTTGTTGTTGGCCACGGACGGCTATTTGGCCCACCGTTTGGGGTTGTTTTCCTACCTCTTCGTGCTGCTGCTCATCAACACGTTGGCGCCTGCCTTGTCGATGTGGATTCTCAAACGGCGCGGGGTGATCAGCGATTGGGACATCCGGACCCGCAAGGAAAGGCCCCTTCCTTTTTTGCTGGTGCTGGCCTATTATCTCATGGCGTACGTGTTGGTCGTCAAGAGCACCGCTGTGGAGGTCCCCTTGTTCTACCAGAACGTGTTGCTTTCCCTCGTCGTGGCCATTGCCTCGGCTTGGGTGGTGACGTGGAAGGCCAAAATCAGCATGCACATGCTCGCCCAAGGCGGCATCATGGCGGTCTACCTCCGCGTGGCGATGACAGATCAGTTGTGGGACTTGCGGTGGCTGTCGGCCTTGATCCTGGGTGCGGGACTTGTGGGGTGGAGCCGTTTGCAATTGAAGGCCCACACCCCAGCGCAGGTGTACACAGGATTTCTTTTGGGGCTCCTGACGGTGTGGATCACCTTGTTTTGAGCGCCTGCTGCCAGCGCCACGCGTCGGCCATGGACGTCTCTAGGCTGCGTTTGGCCGACCATCCCAACTCCTTTTCTGCCCGCGATGGATCCGCCCAAATGGCCATCACGTCGCCTGCACGACGGTCGCCCATTGTGTGAGGAACGGTTTCGCCGGTGGCCCGCTCAAAGGCCTCAATGACCTCGAGCACCGACGCGCCCTGGCCGGTTCCCAAATTGAAGGCTCGCACCACGTGCGCCTCGCTGTCTTGGGCGAGGCACCACTGAAGCGCCGAGACGTGAGCCTCCGCGAGGTCCATGACGTGCAGGTAGTCGCGGATGCAGGTGCCGTCGGCGGTGGGGTAGTCGCCACCGAAGACGGTCAATGCACCGCGAATTCCAGCGGCAGCTTGGGTCAGAAAGGGGACGAGGTTGTTGGGCACCCCCAAGGGCAGCTCGCCAATGGCGGCGCTGGGATGGGCACCCACAGGGTTGAAGTACCGCAACAAGGCCACGCGATGCGCGGGATGGGTGGCGGCGTGGTCGGCAAGCACCCGTTCAGACGCTTGCTTGGTCCAACCATAAGGAGATTCTGCATGCTGGAAGGGCGCGTCTTCATTGACGGGCACCGTCTCAGGTTCCCCGTACACGGTGCAGCTGGACGAGAACACGACGTTGCGCACCCCATGCGATTCTGCCACCTCCAACAGCGTCCCCAGCCCGCCCACGTTGTTGGACGCATACATGGCGGGGTGCGCCACGCTTTCTCCCACGGCTTTGTGCGCGGCGAAGTGCAAGATGCCGGCGAATGGGGCGTCCTCCGAGGAATGCTGCTCAAACACGGAAGACAGGGCCTCACGGTCGCACACGTCCACCTGCGCAAAAGGCACGTCGGCTTCACACAAGGTCTTCACGCCTTCCACAGCCTGAAGGGAGGAGTTGTGGAGGTTGTCCAACAGTACAGGGAGGAATCCCGCCTCGTACAGGGCCACCGCCGTGTGGCTGCCGATGTACCCGGCGCCACCAGTGACCAAAACGGGAAGACGCGGTGTGTCGCTCATGCCACGAATCTACGCCTGAGTGGGGAGGATGTAACTTTTTTATACGAGAACCCGTAAGCCCGCCCATGGACCGTCATTACGACTTGACATATCTCAATCAAGTGTTCTATGGGAATGAAACCATGGTGCAGGAGATTGTGGAGTTGTTTCTGCAACAGGCACCTCGCTTCATGGAAGACATGGTGATGTGTGTGAGGCAGTCACGCTGGTCCGATTTGCACCCCTTGGCGCACAAATTGAAATCCAGCGTCACCATGCTGGGAATGACTGGCTTGGCGCCGCTCGTTCTCGAGATTGAGCGCACCAGCAAGTTTGGTGGAAACCCTGCCACGTTGCCGCAGTTGGTGTCCGATTTGACCTCCCAAATGGAGGTGGTGTGTCGCGCGATTTCTCAGGATTTGAGCGAGGCCATGGTTCTGAACGCCTCGGCCTCAACGCGTCTGCGCCGGGCGTAAAAACACCCCATACTTGAGCGTACCTTCGAGGCATGAATGCGTCGAAGGCTTCGTTGTTTCAACTCTCCCTGGAGGAGTGTCGAACCCGGTTGACGCAGCCTTCTCCGCAGTTGGAGGTGGACCGTCCCTGCACGCTCGGGGACGGCATCGAACAATGGTCTGAGGAGCGCATCGACGCCTTGCTCGCCCATTGGAATGCCGTGGACGACATGTCGTGTGGGCTTTGGGTGCCAGCATCGGGTGCATCCACGCGCATGTTTGGTTTTGTGCACACGGACGCAGAAAGCCAATCGCAGCTCTGGAACGCGGTGGACCGTCTGGCCTTCGGGGCCGCATGGAAACGCGCAGTGGACCGTGCTTGCGGATCGTGGCAGAAGGCTTCAGCAGCGCAAGCGTGCGACGTGTTGTGGGCGATGATGGAGCAAGGGGACAAGCCCAAGGGGTTGGTGCCGTTTCATCCTTCCGCAGACGGTGAGGGCCAAACCGCATTCGAAGCGCATGTCCA
>WTJL01000063.1:4116-11340 GCA_011524845.1 Flavobacteriales bacterium
CGGAGCAGAAACGCGCAGCACTTGGTCACGCGCCATGTTGTCGGCCGCAACCTTGTGGGCAGCTGAAAGGACTTCGTTGCAGAAGGACTTGGCGGAGCGCGGACAGGTGACGGCCCCCATCAAGGAATGGCTGACGTCCGCCGGATGCGAATGGCCTGAGGGTCGCATGCCCACAGCGGACGAAGCGGCGGATTGGTTGCAGCGTCCCATGCGCATTGTGGGCATGGTGAAGAACGAAGGCCAGCCGGGAGGAGGACCGTTTTGGGTTCGAGACGAAGAATTGGGGGGCATGTGCCGACCCCAAATCGTGGAAGCGGTGGAGTTCGACGCGTCCAACCAACAGATCCAAGCTTCCGCCACCCATTTCAATCCAGTGGACATGGTGTGCATTCTTGAACCGGGTCAATCCCTCGCACCGTTTGTGGACGAGAAACGTTACCTCAAAGCCACCAAGCGCGTGGCAGGGGAAATGGCCCAGGTGTTGGAACATCCCGGACTGTGGAACGGCGGGATGTCAGGATGGCTCACCCGTTTTGTGGAATTGCCCTCGGCATGTTTCCAGCCGGTCAAGTCTGCCTTGGATTTGATCGACCGTCACTGACTTCCTGAACCTTACAATTAGGACCCAAGAAAAGCGGCCCGAACCGGAAGGTTCGAGCCGCTTTGAAAGTCGTTTCAATGTCGTGGGGCGAGCGTCTTAGCGCTTCATGATGGTGATGTTCTTCACGTGGTCACCTTGGATGACGCGGAGGGCGTAGTACCCAGGGCGCTCGATGTCACGCGTTTGGAATGTGATTTCACCTTCGGCGTTCTTCACGTAGATCAAGTCTGAGCGCAACACGTTTCCAGAGAAGTCGAGGAGCTGGACGATGGCCTTTCCGTCGACGGCGTTCTCGAGGCGCACAGAGATGCGGTCAGCGAACGGGTTGGGGAACGTGGTCACCTTCGTGTCGAGGATCTCAGCGCGGGCAGCCGTATCGTCCACTTCAGCGATGTACGCGGTGAACTCGAGGTTCGCTTCGATCGTGGCACCGTTCTTCTTGCAGACTCCGGCACGACCTTCGCTGTTGCTCTGCAACGCGATGCGGTTGTTTTCGAGGGCCTTGATGCCAAACATCAACTGCTGGCCCTGCTCCACGCGGATCTCGAGGGGGAGGCTCAACTGGCCGTTCTCGATGTTGCGGTCGTAGATCGTCTGAGCGTAGAGGTCCTCACCTTCGGCAGACTTGACGAAGAAGCGACCCTTGAAGCCTTCGAAAGAAGACTGGACTTGCACGGTGATGTGCTCGAGGGTGCCCTTGGAGCATGCCGTGAAGGTTTGCGTCGTGGCGTGACCGAGGCCGTTCAAACGAACGCGACCGTCGTGTCCATTCACAGCAACCTTGCACTGACCTTCCAATGCGCGGTTCTGAGGGGCAGCGTCGCCGCGGCCTTCGTTCATGGCGTCTGCCTCGGCCAAGTCGCGAGAAGCGAAGCCAAACATGCCGGCCAACTGGCCACGCACAGGCTCACCGTCCTTCCAGAGCGTGCCCATGGCACCTTGCTTGTAACGGAGGGCAAGAGGCTTGCCTTCAGGAGCTGTGATCTGGATCGAGTAGTTCTTTCCTTCTTTCACAGCAGCGTTGAGGTTCAACGTCATGGTCTCCTGGACCAAATCGTTCTTGCTGAAGCGAACCATGTCCACCACGTTGCCGCGGTAATCGACGAGCTCAACAGCGTACACTGCACCTTCAGTGGCACCTTTCACAGTGATCATGGCCTGCTTGAGCTGGCCCGTGGTGCAGGCAGTAAATTCTTGGGTGATCACGCCACCTTCGAGACCCAACGTGCGGTTGTGGTCGGTGACGGTCTTGACGCAGTCGTAAGAGTACGTGGCAGCGTCGTTTTGGTTGTTTGACAAAGCGGCTTCCTGAGCGAAGAGGTTGCCAGTGATGAGGGCTGCAACAGCAGCGAGGGGGTAAATAAACTTGTTCATCGTTTATAGGATGAGAGGGTTGAAGATTTTCCCCCTGTTACGCCCCTCGGTCCCAAGCGGTTACATTTCTACCCCAACTTTTTTTCGATTCTCAGCAATGACGGGGCTTTCGGGGCCTCTTTTTCTGGGTCGTTGGTGGCAACAACAAGGGTGGATGCCGCCTGAACATCTCCCAAAACCCCTTGCAACCAAGCGATTCCGTCGTGGTCCAAATTGCTGGCCGGTTCGTCCAAAAGAACTGCAGACGCCTGCGTCCCCAAGGCCAAGGCAAGGTTCAGCCGTTGGCGTTGTCCGGAGCTCCACAGCCGAAGGGGCACATCCTGCCCCACGCGCAATCCCGACGCGTCCAGCAACGCGTTCCATCCGAGGTTCCCTTCTCGTGGGGCGCGGAACGTCCCGTGAAAGGCGAGCATTTCGTCGAGGGTCAAATGGGAAGGCAACGACACCCAGGGCGCGGCCAGCGTGACGTGGGTCATCCATTCGTCCTCCCCGATGTCCTGACCTTGGATCTTAAACTGCAATCGGCCTTCGTCCGGGGCCACTTGTCCCGCGAGCATGGCCAGTGTTGAGCTCTTTCCAGATCCGTTTTCACCCACAAGGGCCGTGAATCCCTGGAGGGACCACATCGCGTCCGACCAAATCACACGTGCCCCTCGCTTCAGCGTCACATGATGCGCTTGAAAGGAGGAATGGCGTGCGAGATCGGACATGGAATCAGAATGGGCCTCGAATGATGCCCTTGTCGGAATGCCGGATGAACGACAGCACCACATCCTTGTCTTCAGACGTGGGAAGTTCCACCTCCGCGGCTTTCACCGCTTGCGACATGTTGTTGTTCAACACGTACAGGGTTCGGTAAATGTCTTCGATGGCCTGGATGCGGTCGATGTCGAATCCGCGCCGACGCAACCCAATGCCGTTGATGCCGATGTAGCTGAGCGGTTCCCGTGCTGCCTTGATGTACGGGGGTACGTTTTTGCGAACCAAAGAACCGCCCGCGATGAAGGCGTGCATGCCGATTCGGACAAACTGCTGGATGCCCACCATGCCTTCGATGATCACATGGTCCTCAATGGCCACGTGTCCCGCGACATTCACGGAATTGGCCAAAATCACATGGTTTCCAACTTGCACGTCGTGGGCAATGTGGACATAGGCCATGATCAGGCAGTCGCTTCCCACGCGGGTGACCATCTTGTCTGTGGTCGCACGGTGAATGGTCACGCACTCGCGGATGCTGGTGCGGTCGCCGATGCTCACGGTGGTGGGTTCGCCGTTGTACTTCAAGTCCTGCGAGTCCGCCCCGACCACACATCCAGGGAACAATTTGCAGTCTCGGCCCACGGAGGTGTGCCCCAACAGGGTCGCATGGGGTCCGACCCACGTGCCGGCGCCGATGGTCACTTCAGGCCCGACAAAGGCAAAGGGCTCGACCACGACGTCGGCGCCAATCTCCGCAGAGGCGTCGACGTGCGCGAGGGGAGAGACCTGGGCAGACGCGTGAATCATGAGTCTTCTTTTGGTGCGCGGTCACGCACAATTTGGGCGAGCATCTCTGCCTCAGAGACCAATTCTCCCCGGACGTAAGCACGGCCTTTCATGTTGACCAAGCCTCGGCGAATGGGAGAGATGAGGGTGAGGTAAAAGACGACGGTGTCGCCGGGCAACACCTTCTGCTTGAATTTGACCCCATCGATTTTCATGAAGTAGGTGGAGTAGTTCTCTGGGTCCTCCACCGTCGACAGGGCAAAAATGCCGCCCACCTGGGCCATGGCTTCCACCTGCAACACGCCTGGCATCACAGGGTTGTTGGGGAAGTGGCCCTGGAAAAACGGTTCGTTCATCGTGACGTTTTTCACGCCGGTGATGCTGTGGTCGTCCATGTCCATGATGCGGTCCACCAACAAGAAGGGGTAGCGGTGCGGCAACATGGCCGTGATGTCGTTGATGTCCATCAACGAGGGACGGTCTGTGCGGAAATCGGGCAGGTCTTCCTGGTCCTTGATGGCCTTGGCCAGCTCTTTGGCGAAGGCCACGTTGGCAGCGTGACCCGGGCGTGCAGCGAGCACGTGTCCCTGAATGAACCGACCAGTGAGGGCCAAATCCCCGACGATGTCCAGCAACTTGTGGCGGGCAGGTTCGTTGTCGAACCGCAAATCCGACGTGCTCACCACCCCGGGATGTTCTGCGGACTCTGACAAGGTGTCGCGTCCCAAGGTTTGGGCGATGTCCTTCAACTCCGCCTCCGAGTACGCGCGCTCGGCGAGCACCACGGCGTTGTCCACGTCTCCACCCTTGATCAGGCCTTGCTCCGCCAAAGACGCCACTTCTTTCAGAAACACGAAGGTTCGGCAGCTCGCAATGTCCTCCTTGAAGGATTCCAGGTTTTCGAGCCGGGCGTGCTGGGTGCCAAGGACGGGGCTGTTGTAGTCTACCATCACAGTGGCCTTAAACTCGTCCTCTTCGAGCGGGACAATGAGCATCTCGACGCCATCGTCGGTGCGGAAGCTCAAGTTCTTGCGAACCTTGAAGAATCTGCGCGGCGCGTCCAAGGCGGTGCTTCCTGCCGATTCGAGACCTTCCATGAAGGGGAGGGCGGAGCCGTCGAGAATGGGCACTTCCGGACCGTCCAATTCGAGGCGAGCGTTGTCGATCCCGAGGGCGTACAAAGCGGCCAGCACGTGTTCCGTGGTGTGGATGGTGGCCTCTCCGGATTTCAACGTGGTGCCTCGCCGCGTTTCACTCACGTTGGACACGTGGGCGGGAATCTCTGGGGCACCTTCCAGGTCCGTGCGGACAAAGACGTAGCCAGAATTGGCTTCGCCGGGAAGGATTCGGAGTTGGGCTTGTTCTCCTGTGTGCAGGCCGATGCCTTCAAAGGTGGCTTCGGCTGCCAAGGTGTGTTGACGGTCCGAGGAAATCATGGATGCAAACCTACGTCACCCCTTTGAAAGGTCGACGTTACAATCCGCGCTCTGCTTCCTTCGTTTGGAGGGCCTCTTCAATGGCCTCCAACCGCTCGCTGAGCGGCATGCGTGCCAGACGACGCAGGGCAATCTGGAATTTCTGGAACTGCTTGACCGGGACGGCAGGGTTGCCTTGGTACGTCTGACCTTCCTGAATCAAGCTGGCAGACACCCCGGACTTCGCAGCGATGCGGCTTCCGTTGGCCACCGTGAGGTGTCCTCCGATGCCCACTTGGCCGCCAATCATGCACCTCGACCCAATGGTGGTCGACCCCGCAATGCCGGTTTGGGCTGCAATGACCGTGGCTTCGCCGATGACCACGTTGTGGGCGACCTGGATCAGATTGTCGAGCTTGCACCCGTTTTTCAGCACGGTGCTGCCGAGGGTCGCGCGGTCGATGGTGGTCATGGCCCCCACGTCGCAGTTGTCCTCGATCACAACATTGCCCGTCTGGGGCACCTTGGCGTAAGTGCCGTCCTCCTTGGGGGCAAACCCAAATCCATCGGACCCCACAATCGTACCTGCCTGAAGCGTGCACCGACGGCCGATGACGCAGCGGTCCAGCACGCGCACGCCGCTGTGCAACACGGTGTCTTGATCAATGCGCACGTCCCGTCCAACGTGCACATGGGCGTGCAATTCGACGCGGTCGCCGACGACGGCCCCACGCTCCACCACCACGCCCGGACCGACGAAACACCCTTCGCCGAGGGTCGCTTCTTCGTCCACCACCGCAGTAGGGTGAATGCCTTCTTGGCGCTTGAGGATGGCGTCGTAGGCTTCAAGCAACCGTGCAAAGGCACGGTAGGGGTCTTCCACGCGCAACAACGTGAGGTCTTGGGGCAGGTCTTGACTGGGTTCGAAGGTTTCTGCGACGATCACAATGCTTGCCTCCGTGCTGTAGATGAACCGTTCGTACTCGGGATTGGATAGAAACGAGACAGAGCCTGGGCCGGCGGACTCGATTTTGGCCAAACGACGAACGCGGACCTCAGGGTTGCCCACCACACGACCGTTCAAGAGCACGGCCAATTCGGAAGCTGTCTGTTGCATGCGAGATGAATCTTCGTTTCTCAGTCAGGAGTCATTCCAAGAACGCACAAAGGTCTCCCAAGTTGCCTCGAAGGTGTCCCTTTTCCAAGAAACAGGGCCAACCACCTTGCCCACGCCACGCCATGCCATGTCCCGCACCTCGTCGCCGACGTTCTTTTTGTCTTCGGTCATGAACGTCCAAAGGGATGCGGCATCGGGCCATGGTCCCTTCGGAAGAGGAATCCATTCCTTCAGCCATTGTCCCATCCATTGTGCGTGTTCAGTGTCTTCGGCAGACATCGCGTCGCCCCCGCCCAACACAGGATTCAGCGCCTCATGCAGTGCGAAGTGAAGGCCCAAGGCGACGGCTTCCCCGTGCAGCCAGGCGCACTGGGTCGTCGCCGTGGAGGCTTCCAATGCGTGGGCCACGGTGTGTCCGAGGTTCAGGGTGGTTCTCACTCCGTGCTCGTGGGGGTCCAATTCCACGATGCGCTTTTTCACGCCAGCCGAGGCCTCGAACCAGGAAGTCCAAGCATTGTGCTCCTCCACACCGGCGCATGGCCACTCGGGAAGAGGGGCTTGAAAACTGCGCATGGCCGTGGCATCGAGGAGGGCGTGTTTGGCGGCCTCTGCGAGACCCGCATGGAAGTCTCTCTCTCCCAAAGTTTGCATCCACCGCGCATCGATGTGCACGGCCAAGGGTTCTGCAAACGTGCCTACTTGGTTTTTGCTGCCTCCCCAATTGATACCGGTTTTTCCGCCCCATGCCGCATCCACAGCAGCCAAGGGGGTGGTGGGAACGTGCAACGTCCGCATGCCTCGTTTCCAAATGGACGCCGCAAAACCCAGCGCATCGCTCATGGCGCCGCCCCCTGTGGTCACCACCAAGGACGATCGTGTCAGACCATGCCCTTGAAACAAGCGCAGAAGCTCGTTGACGGCATCCCACGTTTTCAAGCGTTCTCCCCCGCGCATCGGCACTTGAACGACGGGACAGGCCAAGGCGTTCTCCAAATTCATGAAGTACTCTCGCAACAAGTCCTGCGAGCAGGCTTCTTCATGCACCCAAAGGACCCGATCAGGATCCGCGGTGCGAAGGACCAAAAGCCATGAAGGGAGGGAGGGATTCACAGGGAAGGTTTCGGAGTCCAAAGTTCAGCAAAGAAAAAGGCCGCACCAAAGTGCGGCCTTTT
Organism: Flavobacteriales bacterium; assembly: GCA_011524845.1. Lineage (GTDB taxonomy): Bacteria > Bacteroidota > Bacteroidia > Flavobacteriales_D > Sanyastnellaceae > UBA11663. Next base: position 11,284 of record WTJL01000063.1, read on the forward strand.
GAGTGGTACCACCGGGATTCGAACCTGGGACACACGGATTTTCAATCCGTTGCTCTA
>WTJL01000231.1:0-1773 GCA_011524845.1 Flavobacteriales bacterium
ACCATCAAGCCGCAGGTGGACATGTACACCATTGACGGCAAGGACATCATCCTCTTGGCGGAAGGTCGCTTGGTCAACCTCGGTTGCGCCACGGGTCACCCAAGCTTTGTGATGTCGGCGTCCTTCACCAACCAAACCATTGCTCAAATCGAGCTTTGGAACAACGCCGACAACTACGAGAACAGCGTGTACACCTTGCCCAAGCACTTGGACGAGAAGGTCGCCCGCTTGCACCTCGCCAAGATTGGTGTGGAAATCGACGAGCTCAGCCACGAGCAAGCCGACTACATCGGAGTTCCAGTTCAAGGTCCCTTCAAAGGCGAAGCGTACCGTTACTGAGAAGCAGGCAAGGCGAAAGCCTTTGCCCCGACAACAACCCTGCCTTCGGGCGGGGTTGTTTCGTGTTGGGGAAACAGGAAGGGGAGAGAGGACTTGGTCGCCTCAGTTGTAGATGCTCAAGATGGACCCGTTCAAGCTGGTCCGGTACCGGTGCAGAGGCAGGGTGGCGGGTCCGTTCATCACGCTGCCATCCAGCATCAACCATTCGCTCTCCGAGCAGTCGCTGTCGTCCCGCAACGTGATGTTGTCGATGTCGAGGGTGACTTGGCAGCCCAACGCCACGTCGAACGTCGCGTGGCGGTCGAGCACCACAAATTCGTCGAGGGTGTAGCGGTACACGTACAGCCCCTTCGACCCGCCAGGCAATGCAATGGCTTCTCCGGGAAAGTTGAGGGTGTTGAACTGCGGCAAGTTCAAGTCGATGTCGAAGTTGACCGGCACGTATGGAATGAACTGCTGTTGCTCGCCACACGACGTGCAGGAGACCAACATCCAACACAACGCCACCCACCACATGCTCAGTTTGGAGCGAAGACCGAGTGGGTCCTTGGGAGCGCCAGCCTTGAACGCCTTGACGTAGTTGGGCTCGTAGCTGCCGAGGTCGGCCACGTCTCCTGCCGCGAGTTGGGCTTCGGCAAGCGCCGCACCGTCACGGGCCAGCGGCCAAGCTTCCACAAAGGTTCGTCCTTCGCCTTTCAACAGATCGGCACATTTCACGGCTCCGTCGCCGATGAATTGGGCAGGCCCTTCAAAGGCGTCGGGACGTTGGTCCACTTCCACCGGAGCCACTGGCGCAGTGCAGGCACCGTCGTGGTCGTACGTGGCGGCGTACACCTCCATGCGGCGGGCGTCGATCATCCCGACCCGGGGTTGCGGCGTGGGGTCGAGGCGCTTGCCCTGTTCGGCCAACAAGGCCAGGGTGTCCAACGCGATCAGTGGAACGTTCAAGGCATGGCACAGGCCTTTGGCCGTGGAGACCCCAATGCGCAATCCGGTAAAAGAGCCAGGACCCCCGGACACCGCCACGGCATCCAAGTCGTGCCTTGACCAGCCCGCTTCCTGAAGGAGCGCGTCGATGAAAGGCATCAAGCGTTCCGCGTGAATGTATCCTTCAGGTGCCCGCTCTTCCTTCCATGCCACCGCATGGCCATCCGCGGCGAGGGCCACGGAACATTGGGTGGTCGAAGTTTCGAGAATGAGAATGCGTGCCATCACTTGGGCTCTACGGCGTCGCCGTGGTTCAGGGAACGGCTGACCACGTCGTAGGGACCGGTCACCACCGTCGTGCCTTCTTCGAGGTCGCCAGAAATGGCGACGTAGCGCGAGTCTTGGATGTCGGTGTCGACGACGGTCCAAGCCACGGTGCCGTCCTTCAGGACAAACACCCCCAGCTCCGCGTCGTCGGCGCCGGCAGCCGCCTCTTCGTCGTCCCCT
>WTJL01000231.1:1873-11298 GCA_011524845.1 Flavobacteriales bacterium
AAACACCCCCAGCTCCGCGTCGTCGGCGCCGGCAGCCGCCTCTTCGTCGTCCCCTGCGGCAAATCCGACTTCGCGGCTTGTGACGGCCTGAATCGGAGCCGAGAGGACGTCGTTGGACCGTGCAGTGAGGATGTCCACAGTGGCACTCATGCCAGGCCGGAACGGCGTATAGTGCTCGTCGTGACCTTCAGTCAGATGGCTGTAGCTGTCTCGGTCGAGGCGCACCTTGACAGAGAAGTTGGTCACTTGGTCCATGCTGAAGCCATTCATGCCAGCGTTGAGGGCCGTGTTTCCAATTTCGGTCACCGTGCCCTTGAAGGTCTCTCCGAGGTAGGCGTCCACTTCAATCTCGGCCTCGTCGCCAAGGTGAATGCGCACGATGTCGCTTTCGTTGACCTCGACGTTGACCTCCATGGTGCTGAGGTCGCTGACGTTGAGGATGACCTCACCGGCGGTGAAGCCATTGCCTTGAACGCTTTCACCCACTTCTTTGACGAGGGCGGTGACGACGCCTGCTTGAGGGGCGCGGAGCGTGGTTCGTCCCAAATTGTCCTTGGCTTCTTGCAGAGACGCCTCCCCACTTCGGATGGCGTATTCGGCGCTCCGAACGCTTTCGTTCGCGCTGGTCAGGTTGGCGTTGGCGGTGAGGTAGGAGGCTTCGGTTTGGTCGTACTCGGCTTGGGAAATGACCTTTTGGGCGAAGAGGGCCTCCGCTCGCTCAAACGCCTTTTTCGCCGCCAATTGGTTGGCCTCCCCCTGCGCCACCTGAGCACGGGCGGAAGCGAGGTTGGACTTGGCGGAATTCAACGAGGCTTCTGCCCGGAGCAACGCGGCATCGTAAATGTCTGGGTTGAGTTGCACCAAGAGGTCGCCCTTGGAGACGACGTCGCCTTCTTTCACGGGGAGTTCGGTGATTTGGCCGTTGACCTCCGCCGTGATTTTCACCTCCACTTCAGGCTGAATTTTTCCGCTGGCGCTGACGCGTTCCACAATGGACCGACGCGCCACTTCTTCGGTGCTCACCACCGGCAATTCGCGGTTGCCGCCGCGCACGACCGCCACCACCACGAGCAAAAGGACAAAGGCACCAAGGCCGAGAAGCAGTTTCTTGTTCATGGGTTAGAGGCTGAGGGGTCGTCCGAGGTAGAAGTCCAAAATCCGCGTCTTGAACACAAAGTCGTATTGCGTCCGCAGCGCATTGATGCGGGCGTTGTCCAATCGGGTCCGGGCGTCGGCGTATTCGAGGGCAGAAATGGCCCCGGCTTCAAAGCGCGCTTCCGCGTTGGTCATGGCCAGGGACGCGGCTTCGAGGGCACGGTCGTTGGCTTCAAACGTGCGCTGTGCGGCCCGGGCGTCGGCCCAAGATTGTTCAACGGTCTGGGTCAGGGCTTGGGCGGTTTGTTCTTGAGACAGCTTGGCGGCCAACACGTCCACCTCGGCCCGGTCGATGTTGGTCTCGATGCCAAATCCATTGAAAATCGGGAGGCTCAGCGAGAAGAAGACGCTTTGGTTGAGGTTGTTGGAAAACTGGTCTTGGAACGACATGGTTTCGAACTCCCCATCTTCAATCACAACAGGAGTGGTCAGCAGAAAGCCCTCCACGGTTTCGATGGTGACGTCCTGCGTTACCGGGTCCGTCACCAAGGTTTGCCGGTTCTGCGAGTAGCCCGACCCCACGCTGTACGATCCGGTGATGCGAGGCATCCGCTGCGCCTTGGCCAAATCCAGCCCGAGGTAGGCGTCGGTCACCTGCAACTCTGCCGCTTTCATGTCGGGAAACGCCTGCAAGGCAAAGGTCACCGCGGCGTCGGCCGAATAGGGGAGTTGGGTGCTTTCAATCAAGTCGTCGGAAGGCGGAGCCACGTCCAAGTTGTCCGCCTCCTCGCCCGACAACTGAAGAAGTTGGGACAGCGCGAGCTTGGAGATGGTCACGCCATTTTCAGCCGCCACAACAGAGCTCTGGTCAGCCGCTTGTTGGGCCAGGACATCGTAGAGGTCGCTCTCGGCCGCAGCACCTGCATTGACGAGCTTTTGAACCCGGTCGACTTGACGGCCTGTGGCGTCTGCATTCAGCTGGGCGATGGTGAGGAACTCCTTCTGAAAAAGGACATTCAAATAGGCTGAAGCAAGGTTGAGGGCCAAGGTGTTTTGGGCAATCTCCACGTTGGTTTGGGCGAGTTCCAAGCCAAGGCGTGCACGGCGCAAATTGAGGTGGTTTTGGAATCCGTTGAACAACGTGAGGCCCGAGCTCATGCCGTAGTTGCTCGATTGCACGGCGTCGGAGGCGAACTCGTTGGTGAAGGGGTCAATGCGTTGACCGATGTTCACCCCGTAGCTTGAAGAGGCATTGAGGTTGGGGAGGAACGCGCCCTTCGCCGACGTTTCCGCAAGCGCCCCGCGGACCAGTCCAAGCTCAGCTTGTTGCAGTTGGAGGTTGTGTTCCAAGGCGTGTTCGAGGCAACGCTGCAAGGACCACACGTTGCCCTCTGAAGACTGTGCAGTGGCAGAGGTACAAACAAGGAGGAAAGCCAGCAATGAGGCGCTGACCTCGCGGAGAAAAGTTGGGCGCATCCCCCAAAATTACGTCGGCAACGCCCCTCAAGCGGCGGACTCGCTGGCTTCCTTTCGTTTGCGAAAGACAAACCATGCGAAAAAGCCCATGATGGCGTAAGGCACGGCCATCAAATACAGGATGCCAGAATTCAGCCCACGCCCCAAACTCCCATCGTTGGCGCTGTCTTCGGCCACGGCCTTGCACATGACGCATTGTGCGTGCGCATCCAAGGCGAAAAGGACGAGCACCGTCAGCCCAACAGCGAATCGGAGCACGCGATCCATCACCAGGGGTAGCAGGGTGAAATCATGAAGTACACCACGACGCCCGTGAAGGTGACGTAAGTCCAGATGGGGTACGTGATGCGCGCCCACTTGCGGTGCTTTTGGATTTGGTTGCCCAAACCCAACAGGTACGTGGTCAGGACCATCGGCACAATGGCAATGGACATGAGGATGTGCGAGATCAGCACGATGAAGTACACCGTTCGAATCCACCCTTCTTTGCAAAACGGGGTGCTTTCCGTGGTCATGTGGTAGCTCACGTAGCTCACCAAGAACACCGCCGACAGCACGAGGGCAGCCGTGTTGAGCCGTTGGTGAAGGAGGATGTTCTTGTTTCGAATGGCGCGGTAGGAGCCGATCAGGCACAGAAACGCGCTGCCGTTGATGGTGGCGTTGACCGCGGGAAGGGTGTGCAGGACCTCCGCCAACTCAGGGCTCACTTCGACGCCCGGCAAAAAGAACAAAAGGGCGACCACAAGTGGAATCGCAATGCCTGCGACCCACACAAAGATTCGGAGTTGACGGTTGATTCCCACGGATGCAAGTTTGGTGCAAAGATGCAACGCACGACGGGAAGAGGAGGTTCAAAGGGCCTTGAGACGTCGCTCAAGGTGCGTCCTCAAACACGAGTTGGGCGGCGTCGAGCATCATGGCGTCGACTTCGGCCGTGGACGTGCCGTCGTACAGCCCGCGAATGCGGTCCTGCCGGTCCACCAACACAAAGGTGTCGCTGTGGAAGAACCCGCCGGCGGCGGTGTCGCTTTCCAATGCCGTCAGGTAGTACCCAAAGCGGGCCTGGTCGTACAAGTCCTCCTTGTCTCCGGTCAGAAACTTCCACGAGGTGGTGTCTGCCCCAAGTCGTGTGGCGTACTCCTTGAGCCTTGCGGGGGTGTCGCGCACCGGATCCACGCTGTGGCTCAACAAGGTGATGTCCCCGTCCAAGTCGTTGTCCTTCATCCATGCCTGCGTCCGTGCCAACTGGCTGCTCATGATGGGACAAATGGTGGGGCAATGCGTGAAGAAGTAATCGATGATTTTCACTTGTCCTTCCACACTGCGGTGGCTGATTTCCACGCTGTCGATGCCGGTGAAGGCAAACGCAGGGATGGTGTGACCTTCGGGTCCGAGCACGGGCAGTTCATTGCGCTCTTGCAAGGCTTCCTCCAACTTTTCGCGGCCGTACTCCGCCACGTCGCGCTCTTTCTTCAACAGGGCAATGTCCTCCACGGCATCGCGGATGGCGTCCTCGCTCGCGGCGTGGTACACGCCCCGCAGGAACCCTTCGGTGTCCACAAGCCAAATGGTCGCCACATTGTTGGGTTCTTCTGGATCGCGCTGGATCATGAAGTCGTCGGCCACCACATGGTCAATGACCGCGGGATCGCCGGTCAGGAACTGCCACTTTCCCTTGAAGCCGTTGTACCGCGTGTTGCGTGCAACGTATTCCTGAAGCACCTCTGGCGTATCGTGCTCGGGGCTCAGGGAAAAGCTGACCACCACGATGTCCCCTTCGTCACGGTAGCGGAAGTTGGGCCACAGCAGTTGTCGGGTGACCTGCGCCACGTGCGGAGCATCGGTGCCGTAAAAGGCCGCGAGCCACACTTTGCCGCGAAGCTCGTCACTGGAAAAGGGCTCTCCGAGGTGGTTGGTCAACTGAAAGTCGCCCACGCGTTGGGCCGCGAGGGTTTGGCCTTCCACGGGGCCGTCCACCGTGTAATACGGCAGGGTGTTGAAGTTGTGCTCAGAGAGCAACCCAAAAAAAACCAGCCCCGCCAAAGGCAGGGCCAGCATCATTGCAATGAGAATCAATCGGTTCTTCAACATGCCCATGGGCAACAGGTCAGTGCAGGGTGTTGAAGCTGTTCAAGTGTCCAAAGCCCTCGGTGATCGCGATGAACAAGAGGTAGCAAATGAACATCACGTAGGGGGCGATGATGGCTCGCTTCAAATTGCTGCGCTCGTCACCGAGGTGCATGAAGACCAACACGATGTAGGCCGCCTTGACCAAAGTCATGACGATGAAGGTCCATTTGATGGCCGTCCAAGTGAAGGTTTCAGAACGCTTGAAGATGACACCCATGCCCACCTCGACGGCAGTGATGAGGGTCAAGAGTGCGGTGACCATCCAAATTTTCTTGCGAATGGCCGCACCCGCTTCTTCGCTGTGGTGCGCCGCCATGGCGTAGCTGTCGTTGACAATGAGATCGTCGCGTTCCATGTCAGATGAGGTAGAAGAAGGTGAATACAAAGACCCAAACGAGGTCGACAAAGTGCCAGTAGAGTCCAGTCTTCTCCACCATTTCGTAGTGACCGCGGCGCTCGAACACCCCGTTCAACGCCATCAAGAAAATGATGATGTTGATCACCACTCCGGAGAACACGTGGAATCCGTGGAAACCGGTGATGAAGAAGAAGAAGTTGGCGTAGGTCTGTTGCACGGCGTATTCGCTGTCCTCCAGGTTGGCGCCAAACGAGAACACTTCGCTGCGGGCGTTCCAAAGCTTGGTGGCTTCGGCGCCAGACACGTGCTGTTCGTTTTCGACGTACTTGTTGAACGTCAAGCTGTGCAACTGGGCACTGTGCTCGTGGTCGCCGTATTGCGTCAGGGTGATGTGCCCGCCTTCGCTGGTCAACACCGTGTTGGCGTCGCCTTCGCTCCAGGGCTCTGCGAGGTGGCCAAAGTGGTGATCCATGAAGACCATCTCACCTTCGGCAAGGGTGTACGCTTCTCCGTCGTCTGCAGTGACGGTCACCTCCTTCGCCAACTGGAAGCCGCCTCCGGCTCCGTGGATGAAGTGCGACCATTCCCACGCTTGGGAACCGAGGAAGAAGAACCCACCCACGATGGTGGCCCCCAACCACTTCAACACGCCTGCCTTGTCGTTGCGGTGACCTGCTTCCACAGCAAGAACCATCGTGACGGAGGAGACGATGAGAATGAAGGTCATCAAGGCCACATAGATGAGGGGGTACTGGCCTTCCAAGCCCGGCAGGGCCCGGAAAACTTGTTCCCCAATGGGCCAAGCATCTTCGGATGTGGCGCGTGCAAACCCGTAGGCCGTCAACAACCCACCAAAGGTGAGTGCATCGGACACGAGGAAGAACCACATCATCATTTTCCCGTACGTGACAGAGAACGGGCTTTGACCTCCGCCCCAAAGGACGTCAGTCGGGATCGTTTCGGTGTTTCCAGCCATGGCTTGAAATTGTGACGCGAAAATAGGGCATTCGCCTCAGGTGCGCCACCTAGAATGTCTCCAAATCAAGCCCTCTGTCCACAACGATGCGTGGATGGCCTTTTGGCCGGCAGGGATGTCAGTGCAAAAGGAACAAGAAGGCAAACAGGTAGAACCACAGCAGTCCCAGGAAGTGCCAATAGATGCCTGTGGCCTTGAGCCGCACGGTGTCGCCTTGGTGGATGACGCCGGTGAACACGCGGATGCCGTTGACCACCAGGTAAATGAGCCCAAAGACGAGGTGCAGAATGTGGACCATCACCAGCGCCCAGATGTACCCGCCGCCGCTGTTGGAGGACTGCAGCACTTTGGTGGTGATGGGTTGCACCATCAAGGCGTCGTCAGAGGCATAGAGCTCGCCGCGCACGGCATCGTGCAGAAGCACTTGACCGTCGTAGCGGAAGTCGTAGTCCTCGCCATACACCGAGTTGCTTTCGTAAATCGCGGCGAGGTTGTTCCAACGGAAGGCGGTGCCCTGGGCCGTGTCGCTGGTGTTCCAGCCCATGCCGACCGAGGCCAAGTCCTTCCATCCCTCCGCCTGGGTGACGGTGAACCCAATGCCCAAGACCAATGTCAGGGCGAGGCCCACGATGCCTTGGTTGGTTTGGCCTGCCTTCACGGCGCGTGTGGCCCACCACAAGGTGGCACTGCTGAGCGCAATCAATCCATTGCTCACCCAAAACATGTCTGGCGCGGGGATGTGCACCCAAAACTGCCCCATGTTGCTCACGATGTAGGCAGAGGTGAATCCAGCGAACAACATGGTCACCGCAAAGACGATGAAGTACATCAACATGGTCTTGGTGCGCTCTCGCACTTGGCCGTCGAGGCCTTCAAACACGCGTTCACTCATGGGGTGGGGGGGATTTTGTCGAGGACGTAGACGATTTGGACCAAAGGCAAATAAATGAAGCTCGCAAACATCAAACGCCGTGCGGCGTCCAACGTCAACTCACGCAAGAGGCGGAAGGCAAACCACGAGAATCCGAGGCCCGCAATCACGCCCACCGCAAACGCAACATCTCCCACCATCGGTTGGTTCAGCGCCCAAGGCAACATGCTGGCTGGGATGCAGAACAAGGTGTACAAGAGGATGAGTTGGGCGGAACGGGCGGTTCGTCCTGCGTTGAACGGGAGCATCTTGTAGCCCGCCTTGGCGTAGTCTTCATGGGCGAGCCAAGCGATGGCCCAAAAGTGGGGGAACTGCCACATGAATTGCACCGCGAAGAGGGTGCCTGGCTCAATCCCAAAATCTCCCGTGGCGGCCACGTACCCGATCATGGGGGGCAACGCTCCGGGGAAGGCACCCACAAACACCGACAGACTCGTCTTGCCCTTGAGCGGGGTGTAGATGAAGGCGTAGCTCACGATGGCGGCGACCCCCAACCACCCGCTGAGCGGGTTGAGGCTGAACAGACACCCCAGTCCCAAGACTGCGGCCAACAGACTCCACGTCAGGGCTTGTTGCACCGTCATTCGACCGGTGGGCAAGGGGCGATCTTGGGTCCGCGACATCAACCCATCCACGCGGCGTTCGATGATTTGATTGAGTCCGTTGGACGCGCCTGTCAAGGCGTAGCCCCCCAAGCTGAGCATCAAAAAGGTCTGGATGTCCATCGTCTCCACGGCCATGAACCATCCGAGCACCGCGGACAGCACAACGAAGAATCCGAGTCGGAGTTTGAAAAGCGTGGCGAGGTCGCGGTGCATGGGCGGCGAAATTACTGCAGGATGTTTGGCTGCCCGGTGCCAGCGGTCACCAATCGCGTTCGTCCATCACCCGCGCCTGACGCACGCCGATTTCGAGGCGCCCCGCATTCCACGGGTCTTGCCATGCGCCGGGCGCTTCTTGGGCTTCGAGGCGCATCCACGCCCTGACAAACGCTTCGATGCCGCCTACGCCGTAACGCTCTCCCAGCGGCATGGACACATCGAGTTCGATGCGGGACAGGTCGGTGCGCGCTCCCTGCAACAACGTGTGTCCGTCTTCGCCTTCGCGCTCGGAGAACGACGTCCATGGCATCTCTCCTGCGGCAAAGGACAACAGCGATTCACCCCCTCCAGTCGACCGTCCTTGGACGCGGCGGAGGTAGCTGATGCGGACCGTGTAGACGTCTCGAACGACCGTCCGAATTCGGGCCCGGCCTTCCACGAAATTGGCCCCTGCCGAGTGCCCCAATGGCTGATGTCCGTGCGTGTACGACAAGGGGAGGGTGTTGTGGGTGTAGGTCCACGGTCGAACGGCGGCACCTTCCACCAACCATCCAAATTTTCCGGTTCGACTCACCGAAGACATTCCGGCAAGCACGCCCCATTTGTTGCCCCACCATCCGTTCCTTTCCAAGAGCTTGGACACCAGCAGTTCATCGAGAAGCACTTGTCCATAGGACGTGACGAGTTGGCCGCGCCGGAAGGTGGTGCGGTGGGACAATTGTGCGCCGAGCAAGGCGTTGTCCGCCGATCCAAGGCTGTACTCGCGGGGCCTGAAGGCCGCCATGGGAATGAGGTAGTGGGGGTCGACGCGGCCTTGAAAGGAGACGTCGTTGGCGCGCCATTTCACGGCGCCAAACAGCGCCCCACTCCATCCTCGGCCCAAGTCCACTTCGGTCCATTGGGCCGCGAGCCAGCCCGTTTCGACGGTGTCGGCCAGGACGTGCCGTGTGCGCAACAACACCTGCGCGTATTGGACGACGCCGGCATCGATCCAGAGCCGCGCCCCCAAGGCCGGGGCCATGTGCCGATCAAGGAAAAGCGACCGAGCCCCGCGTCCCCAATGGTGACTTTCTTGCCCGATTCGGACAGACACGGAAGGGCTGACAGCCCAGGACACCGCGCCTTCCAATCGGTCGACAGACGCCACCGATTCGGTCAAAAGAGCGGCACGACCCAGTCCGTCCATCGTGTTGTGGTCGGCCACCTCGCGGGCCAGGGGGAAGCCCAAGGGAATGCGCCAGCGGGTGGCGGCGACGTGGTAGGCGCCTCGGTCCAAGAACGAGCCGGAAGTCCCCAATCCCACTGCTGTGCTCGACGCCCTGAAATCGCCCACGATTTGTCGGGCTTCTCCAAGGACTGAGATGCCGTTGAATTCGCTGAGGGCAGGTTTCAGGCTTGCGGGCCGGTTCCACGCGGTCATGGGTTGGACACTCGGCACCATCACCTCGGCGCTGTCGCACGCCCTCGCCACTTCCAAAGCACCTGGATCCAGCGGCAAGTGCCACATGGTGGTGGTTGGCGATTGGGCGTGAAGTCCACCAAGGCTGACCCAAGAAACGAGGGCCACAAAGCTCCACTTGCGCAATTGAGAAAGGCGGTGCGTCATGGCGGTTCAGGCAACGCGACGAGGTCCCTTGG
>WTJL01000200.1 GCA_011524845.1 Flavobacteriales bacterium
CCCGCAACGGATTTCCGAAGCGGAGCCGCGCGACGCAAGCGCCAACTACTACTGACATGGGAAAGTTTCGCAAAGGAGGCAAGCGTGAAATGGGGGCCATCTCTACGGCGTCCCTTCCGGACATCGTGTTCATGCTGCTCTTTTTCTTCATGGTCGCAACGGTGTTGCGTACCGAAGAAGAAAAGGTGCGTGTGATCCGTCCTGAAGCCTCCGAGCTCTACAAAATCGAGAAGAAGCACCTGATCCGTTACGTGAACATCGGACCCCCGATGGACAAGCGTTACGGCACAGAGCCTGTGGTTCAGTTGAACGACCAGTTCTCGAACTCGGCCGTCATTCAAGACTGGATTGCCAAGGAGCGCACCACATTGGCTGAAGCCGAGCAAAGCAAGATGTGGGTGTCCCTCAAGGTGGACAAAGACACCAAGATGGGTGTGGTGACCGAAGTGAAGCAAGAGCTTCGCAAGGCCTCCGCCTTGAAGGTCCTTTACTCTGCATCCAGCCGTCAGCGTACGGGCAGCGCAGAGTAACCTCATGCAGAACATTGAAAAAGCCCTGGCCTCGGCCGGGGCTTTTGCGTTTCAGGGAATGTTCAGCCTTGGGGCGTTCGTCCGAGGATTTTGTCGGCAAGGACGGTGCTGAGCTTTTCGTAGCTCTCATGGGTCCATCCAGCCACGTGGGGACTCAATTCCACTCGGGGGTGGGCGAGCAAGGCTTCAAAGGCTTCTCGTTGCTCAGGGTTGTCGAGGCCGTCCAGCGCCTCGAGGGAACGCCCTTCACATTCAAGCACGTCCAAACAGGCCGCCGAGACGCTTCCTTCCTCGAGTGCCGTGAGAAGAGATTCGGTGTGAACGATGGGGCCCCGGGCCGTGTTGATGAGCACAATGGGTTTGGCGAACTGATTCAGCCATGCGTGGTGGACAAGCCCCTTGGTTTCCTCGGTCCATGGCAAGTGCAAACTCACCACGTCGGCGGCCGCGCAAAACGCTTGCCATCCCACAGGCTCCACATGGGGAAGGGGAGGTGAAACGGTGGGGTGCTCGCCCCATCCCTCTTTGTATTTGTCGTAGGCCACCACACGGCACCCAAACCCGGCCAGCCTTTCTGCAAACGCACTTCCCATGTGACCGTAACCGACAATGCCCACGGTCAAAGATTTGAGTTCCCGACCGCGGTGGGCTTCCCGAGCCCATTCTTTGCGCCGAATGCTTGCGTCGCCTGGACGCAATTTGTGCAACGCGCTGAGAAGCATGCCGGTGGTGTGTTCCCCCACGGCGTCGCGGTTGCCTTCTGGGCTGCTGTGCACCGCCACGCCACGACGCGCTGCCGTGTCCAAATCGATGTTTTCAAGCCCCGAGCCACTTCGTGCCACCCAGGCCAAATCAGGCAAGGCGTTGAACACTTCAGCGTCCAGTCGGATGCGGCTGCGCAACACCAACCCGTGGATGGGAGGCGCTTCGGTGGAGGCGTGGTGCAGGAGTTCGTTTCGCGTCATGGCCGTCCCGTCGTGACACACCATGCCCGCTTCGGTCAACGTCTCTTGAAGCGCGGGGTGCACAGTGTCCAGAAACCAAACATGCACGGCGTTCATTTCACAAAGACGGATTGAGGGTTCAGGACATCAAGGTCGCCACAAGCGAGCCTATGCTGAAGTAAATGATCAGCCCCATGATGTCGTTGGCCGTCGTGATGAACGGCCCCGTGGCCAAGGCAGGGTCGATGTTGCGCTTGTCCAGCATCAAAGGCACAAAGGCACCAAACAAGGCTGCGAAAACAATGACGCAAAGCAAGGACGCGGACACCGTGGTGCTGAGCATCCATCCAAACCCGAGCAACAGGCTGGTGAGGAAGATCACGGCCGAACAAATCAAGCCATTGACCAAGCCCACACTCAGCTCCTTCAAGAGGCGTGAGAGCAGGTTGCCCATGTTGACGTTGGCCGAGGCCAGACCCTGCACCACAATGGCGGAGGATTGCACGCCGACGTTGCCGCCCATGGCCGCAATCAGGGGGATGAAGAGGGCGAGCTCCGGGTTGTGCTCAATGTCAAAAGCGCCGATGACGTAGGCACCGCCCACGCCACCGCCGAGGCCAATCAGCAGCCAGGGCAGCCTGGCGCGGGTCAAGGCCCACACGCTGTCTTTGCCCTCGACGTCCTCCGAGATCCCGGAGGCAAGCTGGTAGTCGCGCTCGGCATCTTCAATGAGCACGTCCACGGCGTCGTCGATGGTGATTCGGCCCAGCAACGTGCCGTCCTCGTCCACCACGGGAAGGGCCACGAGGTCGTAGCGCTCCATCAATTTGACCACCACCTCTTCGCTCTCGTTGGGCCCCACAGTGACCATGTCGGCCTCGTCTTTCAAGTCGCGAAGAATGGAACGGGCCGAGGAGGCGTTCAGGAGCAAGCTCTTCAGGGAGAGCCGTCCGTTGAGTCGCCCTTGGTCGTCCACCATGTAGATGGTGTAGATGTTGGCGACGTCGGAGGCTTGGGCGCGGATTTCTCGGATGGCGCGTGCGACGGTCCAGTCTTCTTCGACCTTGACCATCTCCACGGCCATCAAAGCGCCGGCGGTGCCGTCTTCGTAGCTGAGCAGTTCGAGCACTTCCGAGGCGGATTCCACGTCGTCCACCATGCGCATGGCGGCCTCGACCTTCGCCTCAGGTAAATCTGCCAAGGCATCTGCCGCGTCGTCCGAATCCAAACCCTCGATGACGTCCTCGGCGATTTCCTTGGAACTGAGCGAGCTGAGAAGCTCTTCTCGGACATCCTCCTCCAACTCGGAAATGACTTCAGACCTGAAGTCAGAGTCCAGCAAACGGTAGAGGTACAGGATTTCGTCGCGCTTGAGGGCGTCGAAGATGTCGGCCACGTCCTTCTGGTGCAACTCGCCGATGGTGGCGGCGAGCTCCACGTCGCGACCGGCTTCGATGTCGGATCGAAGGCCGTCGAGGAAGTCCTTGGTCAACTCAAGCATGGCGCAAAGGTACGGGGAGGCTGCAGATGTTCAGGATTTCCGCTTGGCGCGGAAGAAGGTGGTCAACAGTGCAGCGGCTTCTTCGGCAAGCAGTCCGCCTTGGCAGGTGGTCTTGGGATGGAGCATGGTCAGGTCGCCGTCGAACTTGGAATGTCCGCGCTTTTCGTCTTTGGCTCCGTAGACCACGCGGCCAATTCGGGTCCAAAATGCAGCCCCCGCACACATGGGACAGGGCTCAAGGGTGACGTACAGGGTGCATTGGTCCAAGAACTTGCCGCCAAGGAATTCAGACGCCGAGGTGAAGGCTTGCATCTCGGCATGCGCGGTGAAGTCTCGGAGCCGCTCGCACAGGTTGTGGGCACGGGCAATGACCTGGCCTTGCGACACAATCACCGCTCCGACGGGGACCTCGTCCAATTCGGCGGCACGCTCGGCTTCTTGCAGGGCAAGACGCATGAAACGAACGTCGTCGTCGCTGAAGGGGGCAGGGGTGGGTTGGTCGTTCATCGTTTGGAAGGTCAAACAGGTTGAGGTGCCGTGGTGCGAAGCCACGAGGACAAGGCGGAAAAAGCCCGCACGTTGGCAGGTTCAGGGGGGACTTGGCCGGTGGCTTCTTCCGGCAAATGTCCGGCTTCAAGTTCGCGTTGGGACAGGCAAGTGAACCCAAACCGATCGGCCCAAAGCTTGCCGAGGAATTCTTGCTCGGGCTGGCCAGGCGTGGGAATCAGAATGGCGTTGGCTTGAAGGGCCACCAAGTCGAGTTGGGAACTGTAGCCGCTTCGGCACACCAAGGTGCGCGCCCCTTGAAGGGCGGCCGCGAGGTCTTCGTCGGACGGGTCGCACCACGTGGTGATGTGGCCGTCTACGCGAACGCCGCCGCCAGGCTGTCCCGCCACAATCAAGCAGGGTTCTTGGGTGCCTTGCATCCATTGGCGAAGGGCTTTTTCCATCAGGGATCGATGCGGTTCGACGCCACTGACCATGCCCACCTTGAACCACGTTTGGGGGCGTGCTGGGTCGTGGTGAATGGCCAAACGACTGAGCACTCCGATGTGCGCGATGTGGGGGTGGACGTCTGCGGCCGCGAGCGATCCGCTCAGCGAGCATTGGCCCGGTTCGAGGTCCGGAACCCACAACGCGTCGAACGACCGCGCCCAACGCTTCACCACGGCACGGGCCGGGGCTTCGAGCCATTTGGGGGTCGGCAACTGCAGCTGGTGGGACATCAGCACCGAAGGGGTGCCAGGCACCGAGCAGCCGTAGCAGTTGTCCGACAGGATGGCGTGGATGCCATGCTCGGCAACGAAGGCGGCGGTCCACTTTCGTTCGCGTTCCACGAAGGCCACAAACGCCGGCACCTGGCCGGCAATGCGGAGGAGGTTTCCGTGTTTGGAGTACTTGATGTCCGGGCCGGGCTTGGTGTGGAACGAGAGGTGCTCTCGGTGCGCTTCGGTGCTGGCGTGGACTTCAAGCCACGCGAGTGCCGTGCCTTTGGTGGCCACGTGCACATGCCATCCCTCCTCGATGGCGTGATGAATGAGCGGAAGGGTTCGCGTGGCATGCCCCATTCCCCAATCCAACACGGTGACAAGGAGTTGCGGTCGGTCGTGGTTTGTGCTCAACATCGGCGTTGAAGTTCCTAATTTCGCAGCAATTCAGCGACCATGGGCAAGGGCAAACTTTGGAAATGGGAGGAGAACGCCGAGATGGACAACGTCTTCGAGCCGGACCTCCAAGAAGCAGTGCAAGGTGCAGAGCACCCGTACAAGGGAAAGTGGCACTCGGAGGTGTTTGGCAACGACCACCCCATCACGCTGGAACTGGGCTGTGGCAAGGGGGAGTACACGGTGGGGCTGGCCCGCAAATGGCCCAACCGCAACTTCGTAGGGGTCGACATCAAGGGCCACCGCTTTTGGCGGGGAGCCAAAACGGCCAACCAAGATGGCCTGACCAACGTGGCGTTCTTGCGGACGCGCATCGAGTTCATCGATCAGTTCTTTGGGCCGGGGGAGGTGGCGGACATTTGGCTCACCTTCAGCGATCCCCAGCCCAAGGACGAGAAGGGCACCAAACGCATCACGTCCGGAAGGTTCATCGAGCGGTACCGCAAATTTTTGGCCCCAGGCGGATCGGTCAAGGTCAAGTCGGACAGCAAGTTGTTGTACGCATTGTCTAAGGAAGACTACGTGGCCGCTGGGTATCCGTTCCTCCACGATTCAGACGACGTTTACGGGGGCTTCCTGGACACCGTGGACGCCGACTTGCGCGAAGCGTTGGAGATCAAGACCTACTACGAGCAGCGGTGGTTGGAAGAGGGCAAGAACATTCACTTCATGGAGATCGTTCCGCCCGCGCTGTGAAGGACACGCACGACGACCGGTCGTTTGAGCAAGACGTCTACGATGTGGTGCGCGCCATTCCGGAGGGACGTGTGACGTCGTACGGCGCCATTGCCAAGGTGTTGGGCGCGTCGCGAGCGAGTCGCCGCGTGGGGTGGGTGCTGAACAAGAGCTTTGGGGCTCAGCCGCCCGTGCCAGCGCATCGCGTGGTGAACCGTTTGGGCATGCTGACCGGTGCCATCCACTTTCCGGAAGACCAACCCATGGCCGCGCAATTGAAGGCGGAAGGCGTGGCGGTGGAGAACGACACGGTGGTGGACTTTGAAGCCCGATTTTGGGACCCCATGACCGAACTTTGACCCCGATGAGCAACTGGACACACGACGCGATCCTCGACGCCCTGCGCGGGGTGGTGGAACCTGAGTTGGGCAAGGACATTGTGGCCTTGGAATTGGTGGAGATTTCCGGCGAGGCCGGAGCGCACGGCCAGGGCTTGACCCTGCAGGTGAAATCGAGCAACCCCGCGATGCACGCCCGGAAACGCATGCAGGAAGCGGTGGAATTCGCGTTGGAACGCGCCTTTGGCCAGCCGGTGGAATGCAAGGTCGAGGTGGTGCCTCTGAAAAAGGAAGAACGAACACTGGACACCCGCAAGGTCCTTCCTGGCGTGCAACACGTGATTGCGGTGGCGTCGGGCAAAGGCGGTGTGGGCAAGAGCACGGTGTCGTCCAACCTCGCCGTCGCGCTCGCCCAACTTGGATACAAGGTGGGGCTCGTCGACGCCGACATTCACGGACCGAGCGTGCCGACCATGTTTGACGTCGCCAGCGAAAAACCTCAACCCGTCGAGGTCGACGGCAAAACCAAGATTGAGCCCATCGAACAGTACGGGGTCAAGGTGCTGTCCATTGGGTTTTTCGCCGACCAGGACCAAGCCATTGTGTGGCGGGGCCCCATGGCGAGCCGCGCGTTGAACCAACTGTTCACCGACGCCAACTGGGGCGCCCTCGATTTCATGATTGTGGACCTGCCTCCGGGAACCGGAGACATTCACCTGTCGCTCGTTCAGCAGATTCCGTTGTCTGGCGCGGTGATTGTGAGCACGCCCCAAGACGTGGCGCTTGCCGACGCGAGAAAGGGGGTGGGCATGTTCCGCCTCGAAGAACTCAAAGTGCCCGTGTTGGGCATGGTCGAGAACATGGCCTACTTCGTCCCGGACGACATGCCGGACAAGAAGTACCACATTTTTGGACGCGACGGGGTGAAGCGCCTGGCAGACAGCCTCGATGCACCGTTCCTGGGAGAATTGCCCCTCCTGCAAACCATCCGCGAAGCGGGCGATGCAGGCCGCCCCGCGGCCCTTCAAACCAACGGCGACGCGGCCGCCGCGTTTCGGGCCTTGGTGGCTAACTTGCTGAAGCAACTCGGCAAAGACGTTTGACCCATGGCCACCCCCGATCTGCAGCACCGAATCCAATCGACCCTCGATGAACTCCGTCCCTACCTCAAGGCCGATGGAGGAGACATTCGCTTGGTTGAGATCACGGACGACCTCGTGGTGCGCATCGAGCTCTTGGGGGCCTGCGCCGATTGCTCCATGATCAACATGACCTTGAAGGGTGGAGTGGAGTCTGCACTGAAAAAAGCCGCCCCGGAACTCAAGGCCATTGAGGCCATCAACCTCGTTTGACCTCCGCGAACCGTCCCGTTCTTTTTCCCACGAATTGGATGGGAGAACAGAGATTGAACACCCGGCACACAGCGTTGTTGCCTCTGTACCTTTGACGCCATCATGATCCAAACCGACATCCTCATCATCGGTGCCGGCCCCTGCGGCTTGTTCACCGTGTTTGAAGCTGGTCTTCTCAAGCTCCGTTGCCACCTCATCGATGCTTTGCCGCAGCCCGGCGGGCAGTGTGCGGAGATCTACCCCAAAAAGCCCATCTACGACATCCCCGCGTACCCGTCCATTTTGGCCGGAGAACTCGTGGACCGTCTGATGGAGCAGGCCGAGCCCTTCCAGCCTGGCTTCACGCTGGGAGAACGCGCGGAGACCATCGAAAAAGACGACGAGGACCAGTTCATTGTGACCACCAACCGTGGCACGGTGCACCGCGCACCCATCATCGCCATTGCGGGTGGCCTCGGTTGCTTTGAGCCGCGCAAGCCGCCCATCGCCAACCTCGCGGAGTACGAGGACAAGGGCGTGGAGTACATCATCAAGGACCCTGAGTTCTACCGCGACAAAAAAGTGGTCATCAGTGGGGGAGGCGACAGCGCCTTGGACTGGACCATCTTCCTCGCCGATGGCGTGGCCAGCGAGGTGACGTTGGTGCACCGCCGCGAAGGGTTCCGCGGCCACTTGGACAGCGTCCAAAAGGTCATGGACCTCGCCGAGCAAGGCAAAATCAAGCTGTTGACCAACGCCGAGGTGGTGGGCGTGGACGGCGACGGCGACCTCCAGCGCTTGACGGTGAACCACAAGCAGCAGGGAGAGATGACGCTCGAGACGGACCATTGGGTGCCGCTGTTTGGGTTGAGCCCCAAGCTGGGACCGATTGCGGATTGGAACCTCAACATCAGCAAGAACGCCGTGGAGGTCGACACCTTCGACTACAGCACCAACGTGCCCGGGGTGTACGCCATCGGCGACATCAACACCTACCCCGGCAAGTTGAAGCTGATTTTGTGCGGGTTCCACGAAGCCACCCTGATGGTGCAGAGCGCCTTCAAGCGCATCTACCCAGACAAAAACTTGGTGCTCAAGTACACCACAGTGAACGGCGTCAGCGGATTCTGATGACCCCTACCTTCGCCTGAAAACCGATTGGCATGAGCATGATCAAAGTCACGGTCATTGACCGCGAGGGGGAAACCCACGAACTCGACGCCCCCACCGACATGGGGATGAACATGATGGAGTTGTGCAAGTCTGCAGAGTTGCCTGTGGAGGGGACCTGCGGGGGCATGGCCATGTGCGCCTCTTGCCACATGTACGTCAAGAGCGACCACGCCTTGCCAGAGAAGTCGGACGACGAAGAGGACATGCTCGACGAGGCGTTTCACGTCACCGACGAAAGCCGCTTGGGTTGCCAAATCCACTTGGCCGACGACCTCGACGGCCTGACCGTGGCGTTGGCGCCAGTGGGCTGATCGCCCCCATGATTCTTGACGTTGGGGTCACTCCCCGAGGTGGGCGTGAAGGCTGTGTCCGTCCTGCATCCACTTGAAGACGGTTCGGGAGTTCCCAAGCGATTCGAGGGCCCGAACGTGCCGCATGCCGTGGGCATCGGAGCACACAAACGACACCCATCCGCGTTCCATGCATCGACGTGCCATGTCTCGGGTCTCCGGACCATAAGCTCCCGCAAGGGATGCGGCATTGACCGACATCCATCCGTCCCGTGACCGCCAGAGGTCAAGCAGCCCTTCGTTTTTGTGCAGGTAGGGGTACCGCTCGCAGTGGGCCAGAAGGGGGGTGAGGCCTTTGGTTTGGGCTTCGAACAAGGCCTCTTTCACCAGGTTCTCGTCGGGTGCGTGGTGAAACCCAAACTCGAGGAGCACCACCTCCTTGACATCCCCACGCTGGTCGCGGCACCGGAAGGTCAGCACGTCGTCGGATGTGAGCAACGTCAGAAAGTCCGCCTCGAGCAAGTACTCTGCGGCGAGCTCAAGCTTCATCGGGATTTTGGCGTCTTGGACGGCCTTGACCAAGGCGTCGAACGCGGGTTGAAGCGTGGCCGGGCTGTTGGGGTAGAGGTCGCTCATGATGTGCGGCGTCAAGACCATGCCGCGGTACCCGAGGGCCACCATGTGCCGCACCATCTCCAGGGCCGATTCCACGTCTGGCGCCCCGTCGTCCACGCCAGGAACGAGGTGGCTGTGGACGTCCCATCCCAGCTTGCTGAACTGCACCGATGCCGGTTGTTCCCGGCGCCAAGGCCAGGACCACCTCATCCGCGGTTGGCGTAATGCGCCTCGTAGTATTGTTGGTAGTCGCCCGACGTGACCTCCTCCATCCATGCTTGGTTGTTGAGGTACCACTCGACCGTGTGGGTCAGTCCCTCTTCAAACGTCACACTGGGCGTCCAGCCCAACCGCGACTCAAGGTGCGAGGCGTCGATGGCGTAACGCATGTCGTGACCAGCCCGGTCTTTCACGAAAGTGATGAGCGACTTGGAATGCCCCTCGGCGCGTCCAAGGTGGGCGTCGACGATCTCAATGAGCTTGTGCACCAAGTCGATGTTGCGCCACTCGTTGAGGCCGCCAATGTTGTAGGTGTCGCCCACCCATCCTTGGGTCAAAATGGCGTCGATGGCGGCCGCGTGGTCTTCCACCCACAGCCAATCCCGAACGTTGATTCCTTCGCCGTAAATCGGCAAGGGACGCTGGTCCACGATGTTTCGGATCATCAGTGGAATGAGCTTTTCAGGAAATTGGTGGGAGCCGTAGTTGTTGGAGCAGTTGGAAATCACCACCGGCAAACCGTAGGTGTGGTGGTAGGCGCGCACGACGTGGTCGCTCGACGCTTTCGACGCGCTGTACGGCGAACGGGGGTCGTAGGGCGTGGTTTCAGAAAACAGCCCTTCGTCACCCAACGAGCCGTACACCTCGTCGGTGCTCACGTGGTAAAACAGCGCTTCGTCCATGCAGCCTCTTTCCGTCCACGCCTGTTTGGCGACGTTGAGAAGCGTCGCGGTGCCCAGGATGTTGGTTTCCAAGAAGGCCAGCGGGTAGGCAATGCTGCGGTCCACGTGGCTTTCAGCTGCCAGATGCAGCACCGCATCGAACCGGTGGGTGTCAAACAGCGAGCCCACCAACTCCGCATCGCGGATGTCGCCCTTCACGAAGGTGTAGCGGGGGTCGCTCTCCACGTCCGCCAAGTTGGCCAAGTTGCCGGCGTACGTCAAGGCGTCCAAGTTGACCACCTTCAGCTCGGCATGCGTTTGGAGCAACCGTCGGATGACGTGGGAGCCGATGAATCCAGCGCCTCCTGTGACCAAAATGGCGTGGAAGGAACGCGGCGACGAAGGGGCGTGTGGGGTCGACTCCATGAGAGGCAAGTTCGGGTCAAAGGCTCCAGTAGTCCAAATCTCCTGTCTTCCCGCGGAAGACGCCTTTCACGTCCACCACGGTGCCTTCTCCTTGACGGAGCAAGTGTCGGAAGTCGGACTCGGTGAAACTGGCGTATTCGTCGTGGTTCACTGCGGCGATGATGGCGTCGTAGGCCCCAGCTTCCGGCGCTTCTCGGAGGGTCAGTTCGTACTCCTCTTTCACTTCCTCGGCGCTGGCCTGCGGGTCGACGAGGTCCACCTGAACGTTGAACGATTCGAGTTCACGGATGACGTCGATGACTTTGGTATTGCGGATGTCGGCCACGTTCTCTTTGAACGTCAGTCCCATCACAAGCACCCGGGCTTCAAGGGGGTTGATGTCCCGCGCCAACAAGCGCTTGACGGTCTGCTTGCCCACGTAAAATCCCATGCTGTCGTTCACGTAGCGGCCGCTGTTGATGACCTTGGCGTGGTAGCCGAGTTTGTTGGACTTCCAGGTGAGGTAGTACGGGTCGATGCCAATGCAGTGCCCTCCGACCAGTCCGGGCTGAAACTTCAAGAAGTTCCATTTGGTCCCCGCCGCCTCGAGCACTTCGTAGGTGTTGATGCCGATGCGGTCGAAGATGATGCTGAGTTCATTGACCAAGGCGATGTTGACGTCGCGCTGGGTGTTCTCGATGATCTTGGACGCCTCGGCCACGCGAATGCTGCTCGCACGGTGGGTGCCCGCCCGCACCACCAAGTCGTACGTGTCGGCCACCTCTTCCAACGTCGCGTCGTCGCATGCCCCGACCACCTTGACGATGGTCTCGATGGTGTTGACCTTGTCTCCGGGGTTGATGCGCTCCGGGCTGTAGGCGACGAAGAAGTCTTGGCCCATGGTCAAGCCGCTCACTTCTTCGAGCAC
>WTJL01000095.1 GCA_011524845.1 Flavobacteriales bacterium
AGAAGCCCGGCAGATAGCACGAGCGCACACGCATTGGTCATGAATTTCCGCATTGGAAGAGGTTTTGGTTTGTCGCGTTAAATTAAGCATTAATCGGTAAATTCTCTGCACTTGTCGCCTACTTTGTCTCTCGAACCGGAACGCGCTGACCATCTGAACTTTGCAATTGTCAGACCTTTGCACCATGCCTGTTCCATGCGACATCTTGTTTGAAGACAACCATCACGCCGTCGTGCTGAAACCCGCGGGCATGGCCGTTCACGGCCGCAGCCGAAGCACCCTGACCGCATGGATCCGCAACCACTGGCACCCCAGCAATTCATCGCCCTCGGCAGTGCACAGGCTGGACTATGGCACCCGTGGACCTGTCATGGTGGCCAAATCACCTGAAGCCCATCGGCGCCTCCAAGCGCAGTGGCCCCTTTTCACCAAGACCTACCACACCTGGCTCGCCGGAGAGCTGAGAACCACACGTGGCCATGTTGCATTGCCTGTCGATGGCAAATCAAGCCTCACAGACTTTCGTTGTTTGGGCCACCGTCCGTGGGGTGTGCATGGCACAGCCAGCCTCGTGGAATGGACCCTTCGCACAGGTCGAACCCACCAAATCAGAAGACATGCTGCTGCCATCGGCCACCCCGTCGTGGGGGACCCGATGTACGGGACGCCTCCGATTTACACAGGACATGGACTTCACCTCTGTTGCACACACCTCGCGTGGTCCCATCCTCTGACGGAAGAACCCTTGGAAGTTCAAGTGCCTCCTGCCAAAAAAATGGTACGCGCCGTCCAAGGAACGTTCCAAGCACTCGAGGGCCCTGGGTCCAAGTGGTTGGATCTCTTCGAGCCTTTTTGATCGCACGACCTGCGTACCTTGGCTGCAGAAACCTCCCCGCATGCGCCCCATTCGTGCCTTTTTCCGCATCCTTCTTTTTCTGCTCCTCTCGTTGGCCACCATTGCTCAACTCCTTGTGGGACTTGGTTGGCATCGCTTGACTCAGAAGACACAAGACCAAACCCGGTCTTACATCCACCGTCGGTTCGTGACATTTGTCACCCGGGTGCAGCGCATCATGGGCCTTCGCATCAACTGGGAAGGACAATTCCCCGATTCTCCTGCCGTGCTGATGGGCAACCATCGTTCTTACGTCGATGCCATTTTGTTTCCCGTGGGCTTTCCCGTGGTCTATGTGGGTCGTGTGGAGTCCAAATCATGGCCCGTCATCGGCTGGGGCGCCTCGTTGTTGGGCACCATTTGGGTGGACCGAAAAAGCAAAGACAGCCGTCGTGCGACGCGGGCGTCGGTCCGCAACCGACTGCAGGAAGGCATGGGCATTGTCATCTTTCCAGAGGGAACCACCTTCAAAGGCCCTGAATTGTTGGAATACCGCCCAGGCATGTTCTACACCTGTGCTGAAGAAGGGTTTCCCATTGTCCCAGTGGCTCTGGAATACAAAGACCCCAACATCGCCTGGGTCAACAAAGAGTGGTTTGTCCCCCACGCCTTCCATCACTTTGGCGCCAAGACCATCGACGTTGCGGTGCGCATCGGCGAAGCTGTTCACATGACCGATGCAGAAGCCTTGCGCAGCCACGTTCGGGATTGGACGGAAGCCCAGTGTTTGGACCTGCGGGGCCAATTCGACGCTTGAGCCGGTCGGGACCAACAACCTGGTGAAGGGCAAAAAAAGGGCCAGCCTTGCGGCCAGCCCTTGCAGATGTCATGTCGTTCGATGCGGTCATTGAATGACCAAAGGCAAGGACGATTGACCTGAAGCCGCCTGCACCTTCAAGGTGTAGCGACCTGGGGCCAATCCTTCGCAGGACACCCGGCCCGTCGACACGGCCCGCAGGACTTCTGCCCCACGCACGTCGTACACCACGATGTCTGCCTGCTGATCTCCGTTGGCGCCCCAATCCAGGAGAATCCATTCGCGGGCGGGGTTGGGCATGACGCTCAAGGTCAGCATCTCCAATCCCGCCACGGACGTGGCCTCCAAAATTTGGACGGTGCGCACCACCTCGCCTTCGCATCCTGAAGCGTCGGACTCCACCACGGACACGGCACCCGATCCAGAAACCTCGCCCCACACCACGGTGAGCACATTCGAACCTTGACCTTCGACAATCTCCCCTCCTGTCACACTCCACTCAAAGGAATCGCCCGTGGCTCCGTTGTAGGTGTACGTGGCGGTGTCCCCTGCGAAGGGGAACAATGGACCTGTGATGGTGCCGCTTCCCAAGGTGTAGCATGAGCCATCGTCGACGTTGGCCGCTTCGTCATAATTGCACGCTTCGTCGTCGGTGCAACCGAGGACAGCTGGAACACCGGCACACATGCAGTCTTCGCCGATGACATCAAACACAGTGTCTTCGTCGCCGTCGTCGCATGCATCTCCAGGGACTTCGCACAATCCGTTGTCCGTGTTGGCTTCTTCGTCGAAATTGCAGGCCTCTGGGTTGGTGCAACCGAAGAAGGCGGGCAAGCAGAACGCGTGCTGAATTTCATCGCCGTAGTCGGCCTCCTCCATTTGGAACAACGTCATGCCGGATGAATCCGACGCGGTGTAGAAGCCATCCACACCGCACTGGTTCCAAGCGGCACCGTTCAAGCCATCGCCGTATTCGTCCGTGAGGACAAACGTGTAGCACCCCTCTGTGAGACACTGCTCAAAGGTGTACTCCGTCTCCTCGTCGCCGTAGGTGCCAGGGCTGACAGACGCCACAACGGTGTCGCCCAACACGA
>WTJL01000148.1 GCA_011524845.1 Flavobacteriales bacterium
ATCCCCACCACCGCGCTTGACCAAAAGATGATCGACTCGGTTCAGCAACACATCGCGACAGGAAACAGGGTTGAGCTGCAAGAACACGTTTCCAACACCGATCGGGCCATCGGCACCCAAGCAAGTCACGAAGTGGCCTTGGCCACCAAAGGCCTCGGCCTCGAGGATCACAGCGTGGTGTTTCGTTTGACCGGTTCGGCAGGCCAGAGCTTTGCGGCTTTCGGCGCCAAAGGCCTTTCCTTTCACCTCTGTGGCGAAAGCAACGATTACACCGGAAAAGGATTGAGTGGAGCCATCGTGTCCATCCAAACCCCTTCTGCAGCCAACCTTGTTGAACATGAGAACATTGCTTGTGGCAATGTGGCCTTGTATGGTGCAACGTCTGGTTCGCTCTTCGTCAACGGCGTCGCCGGTGAGCGATTCGCGGTCCGCAACTCAGGTGCCCTCGCCGTGGTCGAAGGGGTTGGCGACCACGGGTGTGAATACATGACGGGAGGCGTTGTGGTTGTTCTCGGAAAAACGGGGAAGAATTTTGGTGCGGGCATGAGTGGTGGAGTGGCTTTTGTGCTCGACGAAGACGGCACCTTTTCCACGCGCTTCAACCCAGACTCTGCGGACCTCGAGCCTCTGGACGCCCAAGACGCCATCAACCTTCGGTCGTTGTTGGAAGACCATGTTGACCACTCCCAAAGTGCCCGGGCCCAGCACCTACTGCGTCACTGGGAAGAAACCCTCAGCCTTTTCGTCAAAGTCTTCCCAAGGGAGTACAAACGCGCGCTGAACACCAAAAAACAAATGACCCATGGGTAAAGACACTGGATTCCTCGAGTTTGGTCGGTCGTTGCCGCCCGTACGTCCACCCCAAGAGCGGGTGCAGGACTTCAAAGAACATTACGAACGCTTCGGTGACCAAGCCTCTTCGCAAGCTGCGCGGTGCATGGATTGTGGCGTCCCATTCTGCAACAGTGGATGCCCCTTGGGCAACCGCATCCCGGAATTCAACGACGCTGTATACCGTGGGGCTTATGAAGAAGCTTTTCACGTGTTGAGGAGGACCAACAATTTTCCTGAATTCACAGGGCGCATCTGTCCAGCGCCGTGCGAAGCGTCCTGTGTCTTGGGGATCAACAGTGAATCTGTCACCATTGAGCACATTGAGAAAGAAATTGCAGATGTGGCTTGGGAGCGGGGCTGGGTGACCCCAAGACTCCCTGTTCACCGCAGCGGCCTTTCGGTGGCTGTGGTGGGTTCCGGCCCAGCGGGGCTCGCGGCAGCCGATGAATTGAATCAACTTGGGCACAGGGTCAAGGTGTTTGAACGCGATTCACGCCCAGGGGGGCTGCTCACCTATGGCATCCCCGATTACAAACTCAACAAAGAGCTCGTGGCCAAGCGCATCAAACTGCTTGAAGAAGAGGGTGTGGTTTTTCAGTGCGACACACACGTTGGCCAAGACATTCAGCTCGAAGAACTGCAAGAGTCTTTCGATGCCGTTCTTCTCGCGTTGGGCAGCAAAACACCACGAGACATCCCCGCACCGGGACGAACGTTGGATGGTGTTCATTTTGCCATGGATTTCTTGTCCCAAAACAACCAACTTGTATCCGGCGAACCCCTGTCAGGCGCCCCCATCGATGCCAAGGGCAAAACCGTTCTTGTCATTGGCGGTGGTGACACTGGGTCCGATTGCATCGGCACCGCCATCCGCCAAGGCGCAACATCCGTCATCCAAGCCACCATTGGAGAGCAGCCTCCCCTCCATCGCGCCACCGACAACCCTTGGCCACAGTGGCCCAACACCCTCAGGACGTCCAGTTCTCATGAAGAGGGTTGTGAACGGCTCTGGGGAATGTCCATCGCCAAAATTCATGCTGATGCTGACGGCCGCCTTTCACATGTGACCATGGACCATGTCAAAGAGGAGAACACCGACGGAGCGTGGACATTTGTCCCCACCGGCAAACAATCCACCATTGCTTGCGATTTGGTCCTCCTCGCCATTGGTTTTGCCCATCCCGAACACGAGGGGTTGTTGCATCGCTCCGAGGTGACACTCGATCCCCGCGGCAACATCAAAACCCAAGGGTTTCAAACCAACAGGCCAGGTGTCTTCGCGGCTGGTGATGCCCGTCGCGGGCAGAGTTTGGTTGTTTGGGCCATTGCCGAAGGCCGGCGGGTGGCATCCGCCATCGACCAATGGCTTCAACAACAACCCTCCAATGCTGTGTGAACACGGTGTGTGCTGAGGGCCGCCAACACATACCTTGCACCATGCACCTTTCGAAACCCACCCTCACCCTTTTGCTCTTGGGGACTTCCGGCATCTTGGTCGGTTTCACCTTCAAGCTCAACCACCTGATGGGCGCCGAGCAAGTCTTCAATGCCGGCATGTTTGCTGCCGTTGTGGGACTGTTGCTGGCCATTCGCGACGTTTGGAAACATCGCAACGTCTGATGCGTGCGATGTGGGGGGTGATCCTCCTGTTCCTGTGGGAGCCGCAGACCTGCATGGCGCAGCTGTGTGGACAGTCCTACGACAGCCGAATTGCCCAAATCCACAACGCCGCACGGCAGTTGGAGGGCCACAAGCCTCGGCTTGTCCTGACAGGGAGCAGCAGCATTCGAAAATGGCCCCAAACCGACACCGTCTTCGCACACTTCGATGTCGTGAACGCTGGGTTCGGTGGGTCGTGTTTCTCTGATTTGTGGCGGTTGCGCGACACCCTCATCTACGCCCTTC
>WTJL01000170.1 GCA_011524845.1 Flavobacteriales bacterium
CCGAGGATTGACGCTCGTCGAGGTAACGGCGCGTGCCAGGAATGAGGTAGTACGCACGGTCGTCCCAACCGCCGCCTTTATACACACGGCTGCGGTTGCTGATGAGGGTGGACCCCCCAAAGTTGTAGACGCGCTTGTCTTTCAGCTGATCTTCCTCTGCAGACTGTGCCGCGAAGTCGAACGAGCTGTTCCGATCGCCGTCGAGGTAATCCACGTTGTCTGCGATGCGGTAGTTGGTGCGGTTGAGGTTCTCTTCGAGAGACTCGTTGCGCTTCTGCATCTCGCCGGGCAAGGCGTCGATGTTGTTGCTGAAGCCTTTGCGCAAGTCTGCGGCTGCAAGGGCGTCGCTGTCCACGATGAGGTCCATGGCGTCTTGCATCAACGTTTGCGCTTCTTCGAAACGCTGTTGCTTCAAGCGCTCTTCGGCCTCGTTCACCTTCGACGTGAGGTTGCCCATCAAGTCGACGTCTTCGGGGGTGAAGATTTGGACGGAGTTGCCTTCCTTCTCGTAGGTGGCCAAAAACTCCTTCACGCCAGGGATGTTGTACACCACGTAGTCGTACTTGTCGACGGGGTTGCCCTCCGCGTCCAAACGCTTGGTCTTGTACACGTTTCCACGGAACGGACGGAACTCGTTGTTGTCCTGGATGGACAGGGGACGGTAGACGTCCATGACCCATTCGTTCACGTTGCCCGCCATGTTGTACAGACCGTAATCGTTGGGGGCGTAGGTGTAGACGTTGACAGTGATGTCGCCAAAGTCGTCCAAAGCACCGGCCACACCCATGTAGTCACCGCGTCCCTTTACGAAGTTCGCGTTGATCTGGCCGTACCCAGCCGTGCGGCTGTCTCCGTTGCGAACGAAGTGACCGTTCCAGGGGTAGGTCTTGCGTTCCGCCACCAATTCTCCAAGGCTGTTTCCGATCAGCCCAAGGGCCGCGTATTCCCACTCGGCCTCGGTGGGGAGACGGTAGTTGGGCAGCAACACGCCGTCTTCAATCCGAACGTCGCGGAACTCCGCGTTCAAGCCGTAGCTGGGCAATCCTTCGCGGAGGCGTTCTCCCTGGTATTGTCCGGAGAGGTACGTCTCGGTGGTGAAGTGTTCTTCGTCGATTTGGGCATCGGGATTGTGCACGAGAAGGCCCTCACGGATGAGGATGCCTTCGTTGACACGGTCCGAGCGCCACTTGCAGAAATCACTCGCTTGCAACCAGCTCACACCCACCACAGGGTAATCGCGGTACGCCGGGTGGCGCAAGTAATAGTTGACCATGGGCTCGTTGTAGGCGAGCTTGTTTCGCCAAGAAGCCGTGTCAGGAAGCGCACGCTCAACAATCTCGGGGTACGATGACCCGTAGATGCGTTGCAACCACGAGAGGTATTCCGTGTAGAAGTGGTTGGTCACCTCCGTTTCGTCCATGTAGAAAGACGAGACGGTGGTGCGGCGCGGGATGTTGTCCCACGCGTAGTTCAAATCGTCGTCCACTTGACCCATGGTGAACGTACCACCTTCCACGAAGATCAGACCGGGGCCCGTCTCTTGTTCAAAGTATGGCGTGCGTTCAAAGCCGCCATTGTCTTGGAAGTTGTACGCCCAACCAGTGGCGCCGGAGCGCTCGTAGTAGCATCCGTTCAAGGTCATGAGACCAACGGCGACGGCGAGCAAGCCAAAGATGTGCTTTTGCGTCATGTTGTGCGGGTTCAATTTTCAGGTTTCGAGTAGAGTGCAGGTTTCAGTCCTCAGAAGGTCGGGCAGGAGACTGTTCTGAATTTGGAGCGTTGGGGCGAAGCGAACTTCATGCTCAGGCTCAATTCATGGGCGCCACCCGTTGCAGGGGTGAGGTCTGAAATCGTGATGTCGTAGCTGTATCCAAAGCGCATCAGGGCGGTTTCAACTCCCAGAAGCACAATCAATGCATCGCGTGTGTCCTCCGAGAAGAATCCACGGTGCCACACACCGGCCACGAGCGGCCCTTTGCTGACGTAAACGCCAAGGTTCAGTTGTTGGAATTCACCTTGGCGGCGGTAGAGCACATTGGGAGAGATCCAAGCTTCCACGCCTTTCACGCTGCGTTGCAAGGGCAACTTGGCTCCAGCGTGTCCAGTGATTTTCATGGGCAACCGGCTCGTGCCGACCACCAAGCTCTCGTTGGGCTCGTTCAAGTGGTGACCTGCCACGCCGGCGTAGAACTTCTCCGTGAACGCGAGAAGGCCCGCGCCAAAGTCCACTTTCTTAACCGTTTCTCCGCGAGGCGTGTCTTGAGTTTCGTAAATGAAACCACGACGCGGATCGATCATGTCCCCAAATGTCAAGTTGCTCCAGTCCAACGCCTTTTGGAAGTAGCTCGCCTCCAGGGCCATGCGAAGCGACAACTTGCGTGTGATGGCTTGCTGGTAGGAGTACATCCCCGTGATGCGGGTGGTGGTCAAGGTGTTTTGTCCAGCTTGGTCGTTCATGACCACCAGGCCCAAACCACCAGAGATGGAATTGAAGTGCTGGTCGTACCCGACCGCTTGGGTGACAAACGCACCGCTCATGGCAGGCCATTGGTTGCGGTGGGACATCACCACGCGCGGGCCGCGAGCGGTCCCTGCAAACGCGGGATTCAGCAACAGAGGGTTGCTGTAGAATTGCGAGAATTCTGGGTCTTGCGCGTGCGCTTCCTGGGGTGCTACACCGACAACAAACGCACTGGCAAGCGCGATGAGCAAAAGGCAGGAGGAGAATTTCGTCATGGTCGAACGGAGTGTTGAACCCACAATAGTACGGAATTTTGCCGAGGTAGCGGCAGACGGACCGGTCAATGCCCTGCCTTCAGACCCCACGGCATGGCGACCGCCAAGCGAGACACAATATGCCTCACCTTTGTGCGTATGGGTGCTGATGGAAGGTCGCATCACTGGTTCAAACTTCATTGCGAAAATGCACGATTCACTGCTTGAACTCCCCGCACGTGGCGGGAGGTTGTTCACATCTCAACGTGGGCGGAGGTGGCTTTGGTATGCCGGCACAGCCTGGACCATGTGTGCAGGTGCGGTGTGGGGACCAACGTCGCTCTTGGCGCAATCGACTTCAGAGGTGGCCCAAGATGGAGTGGTCTGCGAGGTCGAGTTGACGTGGGACAGCGCAGACATCGTTCGCGTTTTGGAAGGCACGACAGGCGCGACAGACGTGGCGTGGCAGGTCCCGTTGGAGTCGCCGTGGTGGGGGGTTCAAGACTTGGACACGAAGTCGATGTGGGTTCCCCTTGAGCCCCACGAAATGGAGGCACTTGCCTCCCAATGGCGCCGTGCTTCCTTCACGCCGTGGACGTGGTCTGTCCAGTCATCAGGACAGGCAGGGGTGTTGCGTGGCGAAGGAAGTGTGGTTCGGTTTCAGGACGGACAATGGGAGCGGCTGTCTTCCATCGAAGCCGTCCTCGGAGCCTCGCCTGAGTTCCAGTCTCGGGTGACTCGAAATTGGCCCGCGGAAAGTGTTCGGGCTCAAGGTTCTTGGCTCGCGTTTGCCACCACGGAGGAAGGCGTGCATTGCCTGGGTTACGATGAGCTTCTCGAAGCGGGCATTCAACCTGAAGAGATCGTCCCCCAAAACGTGCGACTCTTTGGAAAGGGAGGCGCGTCTTTGCCCTTGGACAACGACACCGAGCGGCCCCTGGATGTGCCCCAACAGAACGTGGTGCTCCGAGGCCTCGACGACGGGTCGTTTGACCCCGGGGACGAGCTGTGTTGGTATGCGCCTTCGCACGAAACGTGGGATTGGGACCAAGACGACGGCTGGACGCACCAATCGCCTTTTTGGGGGGACACTGCGAAGTGGTTCTTGCGCACGGATGCACCTCAGGACTTGACGCTGGCCACGGTTCAGACCCTGCCGCCCCTGTTGGGAGACGTCGATGAGGTGCGGACACAGCACGTGGCGTTTGGGGTGGAAGAAGACCACGAGGTGAACTTGATTCGGTCTGGTCGCAATTGGTTTGGCGACCGACTCTCAGCTTTGGGCGCCAACACCGCCACCTGGAACATTCCGCTGGCGAACTCCGTGTCCGGTGGGGAAGCGGTGGTGCGCTTTGCAGCCGCCATGCGCAGCAGCGGCACGGGAACGGCTTCTCAATTGGCGTACACGTTCGAAGGCGAAACGGTGGTGCTGACAGACAACTTGCTGTCTCCGTCCTCCTTGACGTTTGCCCGGTACGTGGGCGGACAAATCTCTGCGCCGCTGTCCCAATCGGGCATTCAAGTGTTGGCCAGTTTCACGCCTGGCACGGAAGACAGCAACGCGTGGATGGACTACCTGACGTACCAAGCGCCCCAGAATTTGGTGTACACCTCAGGCCAAATGCCCATCCATGGCCTCCCCGTGAACAGTGAGGGAGATCCGGTGGCGAGCGCCGAGTATGTGCTCGGTGGAAACGCTCCGGACGAGGTCTGGGACGTCACCGACCCGCTCGACGTCGCGCGGGTGCAGACGACGTTGATGGACGGCAGCACCACATGGAGGGGTGCCCTCGAGGCCGTGCCTTCTCGCTACACCGCCTTCAAGTGGAATGCGGTCAAGCGTCCTGTGGTCCTAGGCCCGGTGCCCAACAGCAACGTCCATGGCGTGGGCGAGGTGGACTACGTCATCGTGACCGTGCCGAGCTTGTTGCCAGCGGCCGACTCGTTGGCCAGCCTCCATGCGTCTCAAGGACTGCGCGTGGCTGTGGTTCCCCAACAGGATGTCTTTGACGCGTTCAGCTCAGGGGTGGCCGATCCCACCGCCATCAAAATGCTGATGATGATGCTGACGGATCGGGCCACGCAAAGCCAAGGCAGCATCTCCGCGCCTCGCTACCTCTTGCTGATGGGAGATGCATCCTATGAAAACCGGAACGTGCAAGGCAATGGAAACACGGTGGTCGGTCACTACTCGTTGGAGTCGCTTCAAACCACCACGAGCTACATCTCGGACGACTATTTCGCATTGATTGCTGAAGGTCAAGGGGAGCGGCCTGAGGATTTGCTGCAACTCGGAGTGGGCCGCATCCCTGCGGTGGATTTGGACGCGGCGATGGCCGTGGTCGGCAAAGTGGCGACCTACATGGGGGTGGACGAGGAAGTGGTGGACGCCGCCTCTTGTTTGGACCCCAACGGCAGCAGCACATACGGCCCTTGGCGCAACCGGGTGTTGTTTGTGTCCGACGACCAAGACGGCAACAACCAAGACGGTCACCGCTACATGGAGAACAGCGAGGAACACAGCAACACCTTGCGGTCCAACCACAACGAGTACGACGTGGTGAAAGTCTACCCCGACGCCTACGTGCAGACCAACACCCCGGGTGGAGAGCGTTACGAGGACGCCACTGCGGAAATTGCCCGTCGCGTAGACGAGGGCGCGCTCATCGTGAACTACATCGGTCACGGAGGAGAACGCGGTTGGGCCCACGAGCGAATTTTGAATCTGGAGACCATTCAGGCCTGGACCAACTTGCGCCGCCTGCCTGTGTTCATGACCGCCACCTGCGAGTTGTTCCGCTTCGACGATCCAGAAACGTATTCCGCCGGCGAGGCCATTTTGTTCAATCCGCAAGGCGGAGGGGTGGCGTTGCTCACCACCACACGGACCGTTTACAGCTCTGGCAACCAACAGGTGAACCGCGCCTTTTTTGAAACGGCTTTGGACGACGCTCAGGGCAGATGCCTCGGGGACATTTACCGCGACACCAAGAATTCAGACCAAATCACGTCCCACACCAACAGCCGAAACTTCAGCTTGATGGGCGACCCTGCGCTTGAACTCGCTTACCCTTCCGAGCACGTGTACCTCACTCAAGTTCCGGACACGATGCGGTCGTTGGACGAAGTGCTGGTGCGCGGGTACGTCGGGAACGCACAAGGCGACACCTTGACGGATTTTGACGGCGTGGTCGTGCCCACGGTGTTCGACAAGCGCGCCTCCGTCACGACGTTGGACAACGACTTCAGCGAGGGGCCGTTCACCTACGAAGTGTTTCAGAACATCCTCCACAAAGGCTTGGCGTCGGTGGTGGATGGCGTGTTCGAGTTCAGGTTCATCGTGCCGCGCGACCTCAACTACGATTTTGGACCAGGTCGCATCAGCTGCTACGCCTTGTCAGAGACCACAGACGCCCATGGATACACCGAGTCGTTCATCATCGGGGGCACCTCGGACAACCCCACGCTGGACGATGCGGGGCCTGAGGTCCAGCTGTACATGAACGACAGTCTGTTTTTGCCGGGAGACGTCGTGCACGAGGATCCGTGGTTGTTTGCCAGGATTTTTGACGACAGTGGCATCAACACCTCGGGCAATGGAATTGGCCACGACGCCAAGGCCATTTTGGACGGCGACGCAAGCCGGCCCTTCGTTCTCAACGAATACTTCGTGTCGGATCTTGACACCTACCAACGCGGCAGCATCCGTTTCCCGTTCCAAGGACTCAGCGAGGGAGAACACCATTTGGAGTTGAAGGTGTGGGATGTGGCCAACAACAGCGCCACAGCAGAAACCCACTTCGTCGTGGCGTCGTCTTTGGACGTGGCGCTGGAGCAGGTGTTGGCGTACCCCAACCCAGCCCTGGATCACGTGACCTTCCGAATGACGGGCAACCAAGCGTGCAAGCCCGCCACCGTGACGTTGGACGTGTTCAATGTCCAAGGCAGCCGGGTTCACGAACAAACGTTTGAAGGCGAGGTGTTGGGCTTCAGGGACGACGTCATGTCGTGGGACTTGAAACCTTCCTCCGGGGGTTCCGTACCCCCAGGCGTGTATGTCTTTCGCGTGACGTGGGAGAACGAATTTGGCCAGTCTGCACAATACGCGGACAAATTGGTCGTTCTTCGACCCCAATGACGCCATGCGCAGATGATTAACTTTGGCATCTCTACGATGAAGCAACTCCTCACCACCGCCGCAATTGGACTCGCGGTTTTGACCGTTTGTGCCCCTTCCAACGCATGGGGCCAAATCGTTGAAGAAGACCCTACCCAGCTGCTCCAATTGAACACCATCACCACGGCTGTGCCGTTTTTGATGATTGCGCCTGACTCTCGTTCTGGGGCCATGGGCGATGTGGGTGTGGCGTTGTCTCCTGATGCAAACAGCATGCATTGGAACCCTGCGAAGATGGCCTTTTCTACCAACGAAGTGGAAATGAGCTTGAGCTACGCGCCGTGGTTGCGTGCGTTGGTCGACGACATGAACTTGGCTTACGTCAGCTCGGTCCGTCGCCTCAACAAGCGTCAGGCGTATGGGGTGGCCCTTCGCTACTTCAGCCTTGGCAACATCACCTTCACGGACGAGGTCGGGACAACCATTCGCGATTTTCAGCCGGCCGAATTGAGCTTGGACGGCGGGTTTTCTCAGAAATTCTCGGACCGTTTCAGCGGTGGATTTTCCGCTCGTTTCATTCACAGCAACCTGACTGGTGGCACAGCCGTCCAAGGTGCAGAAAGCCGTCCAGGCATTTCTGTAGCTGCGGATTTGAGCATGTACTACGTGAACGACCAAGCGGATTGGGGAAACAAAGACGGGACGTTCAGCTGGGGTTTGAACATGAGCAACCTCGGTGCCAAGATGTCTTACACTGAAACCGCCAACCGCGATTTCATCCCGAGCAACCTCCGCATTGGTGCGGCGTATGAAACAGAACTGGACGATTACAACAGCCTGACGGTGGCATTGGACGCCAACAAGCTGTTGGTGCCCACCCAGCCCGTGTATGCTTTGGACGATCCGTCCAACATCATCAGCGGCATGGACCCCAACGTGGGGGTGGCGACAGGCATTGTGCAGAGCTTTTACGATGCGCCTGGCATTGTGACCTTCGACAGCGAGGGAGAAGCGTCTGTGCTCGAGGGAAGCCGCTTGAAAGAAGAGTTGCGGGAAGTCAACCTCGGCGCAGGCCTCGAGTACAACTTCGCAGACGTTTTCGCGTTCCGCACGGGGTACTTCTTCGAGCACTTCAGCAAAGGGAACCGCCAGTTCATCACCCTCGGTGCCGGAGTGAAGTACACGGTGTTCACTGTGGACTTGAGCTACCTCATCAGCACCACGCAGCAGAACCCGCTTGCGAACACCTTGCGCTTCTCCCTGCGTTTGCAATTCTCCGACCTCGCGGAATACATCCAAGGCGAAGAATGAGCCTGCGCATTGGGTACGGTTACGACGTTCACCAGCTTGCTGCTGGAGAGGACTTGGTGATCGGAGGGTTGACCATCCCTCATGAAAAAGGGTCTGTCGGCCACAGCGACGCCGACGTGCTGCTCCATGTCATTTGTGATGCCTTGCTCGGTGCACTGGCCTTGGGCGACATCGGCACCCACTTCCCTGATACGGATCCTGCGTACAAAGGCATCGACAGCAAAATCTTGTTGAGAGACACGTGGGCTTTGGTCCAAGCAGAAGGCTATGGATTGGCCAATGTGGACTCCACGGTGTGCTTGCAGCGTCCCAAGTTGAAGCCTCACATTCCTGCCATGCGCGCGTGCATCGCCGACATTTTGGGGGTGGACGTGGGGCGCATTGGCATCAAGGCCACGACCACAGAGAAGCTTGGGTTTGTTGGCCTGGAAGAAGGGGTGAGCGCACACGCGGTGGTGCTGCTCGAAGCTCAGGCCTGAGATTCCTCGAAGTGACCGGGTTCTTGGTCGGCTGAGAAGTGAATCTTCAAGTTGGCAGTGTCGCGCAACAAGTCCACCTTTCCAATTTCCAGGTGCACAATGGACACGCCTGTCCGACGCTCCAAATCGGCGATGAGTTCAGCGCGTTTGCCCACGTGGAGCAAATCGATGCGGTCGTAGATGACCATTTTGGTGGCGAGGTGTTCCACAAACCACAACCGCTCCAAAACGTAAGACAGCGCCCAAATCAAGGCGTTGGCCAAGGCAATTTCCACCCACGTGGCCGCGAGCGGCGCCAATGCGTTGATGACCGCCAAGGCGATGACGATGAACAGGTACGTCATCTCCCGAATCGGAATGGAATTGGTGCGGTACCGAATGATTCCGAAAATGGCAAAGAGGCCCAAGGCGAACGCCAGGTCAATTTCCACGCCTGCCAGCAAACGACACAACAAGAACACGGCCGTGGACACCAGCATGAAGGTGAACACGTAGTCCCGGCGCTTCGCGGCCATGTGGTAAATGAGCCGAACCACCACAAGCGAGGACGTGAGGTTGAGCGCAAACAACACGAGCAGCGAATCCCAACCTGAAGCCAGGGAACTCAACACTTGCACAGGGAGAAAAGAGGTCATAAGGGCAGTCATCTCAAAAGGGATTGCGGCGCAAAGGTCGGGTTTGCGGCATAATGTTCAGCACGTGCGATGTCGCGCAGGGCAGAACGGTAGCTCCTCACGGAGCGGTCAGGGTGGATGTGGGCATGTCCCAGGACAAACTTGGACAGCCTCAGCGTGCGGCCAAGCGGCCCACGGCGGCCTTCTTGCGCTCGGATGGCTTGGATCAACTGACCTTGGTGGTTCACGTGGTGTTGCTTCCACTCGACCACGGCCAAGTGAGGAACAGGCCGCACCCAATGGCGGTCAAGGGAAGCGTCCAGCTCTGGTACTTTGAACGCCAAGTTGCGGTCAAAGGTGATGCGCTCTCCGTCGGCCAAGTGGGCCAGCGTGAATCGCTCAAAAGAGCTTTGAAGGCAGGGCTTGAGGTCCGTCGCATGGGGGATGTGCGTGGCCAAAAACGACCACTCGTCGTTGGTCAACGGGGCGTCCCATGCGGTGGCATTGGAGCGAACCACTCGGTGTTTGGTGGTTTTGCTGTGGGCGTCCCGGAGCTTGACCTCCAAGAAAGCCACCCCGGTGTTGTCGTAGTGGCGGATGCGCACCTTGAATCGCACGTTCCTGCCACGTGTGTGGTCCTCCAAGCATTGGCCTTCGTCTGTGTCGAAGTACAGGTTGTTGTACGTCGTGGTCACATGGTCGTCGATGGTCAACACTCGATGTTCCTTCAGCCCCACAACGAGGTTGTTCAACCATGCCTCGGGCACGACGTACTTGGAGTCAAACCGGTCCATCAAGGCCACAGATTCTATGGCGTCGAGGCCGATCGACTCTCGGCCGCGGAGCGTGTCGAGGAGCGTCATGGATGCAAGGCAGGTTTCAAGGGTTGCAGATGCCGCATGAAGCGGGCATGCCAAGGTACGACGCGATGGGGGAGCGGATGGTTGCGCCCTTGGAGGGACTTCGGCAACAACGTGTCATTTGGACACGTATTGAGGGCGCGGAAGGCCCGTGCCCGAAGGCCGGCGCGTGGGTGGGCCGAAACGCTATATTTGAGCGTTAATCCAAACGCGATGGCAACTTCACAACCTACAGCGACTGCAGCGCCCAAAAAGCCTGCAAAAGCAGGACGTAAGCCCGCTGCCAAGAAGTCAGCAAAGGGCCTGAACAAAGACACGTACACGCGCTGGTTCCGCGAGATGTACCTCATGCGAAAGTTTGAGGAGCGTTGCGGTCAGCTCTACATCCAGCAAAAATTCGGTGGCTTTTGCCACTTGTACATTGGACAAGAAGCAGTGCTCTCCGGCATGCGTGAGGCCATCCGCCCCACCGACCGTGTGATCACAGCATACCGCGACCACGCGCACCCGCTCGTGCTTGGCACAGATCCCAAGTATGTGATGGCCGAGATGTACGGCAAGAAGACAGGAACGAGCAAGGGCAAGGGCGGATCGATGCACATGTTTGACAAAGAGCGCAACCTCTTTGGCGGACACGGCATCGTCGGGGGCCAGATCGGCCTCGGTGCCGGAATCGCCTTCGCGGACAAGTACCGCAAGGAGGACCACGTGACCGTGTGCTTCATGGGAGACGGTGCGGCGCGTCAAGGCATGCTGCACGAGACCTTCAACATGGCGATGACCTGGAAGCTCCCCGTGATCTTCATCATCGAAAACAACCAATACGCCATGGGGACCTCCGTCGAGCGCACGTCCAATGTGACCGACTTGGAAACCCTCGGAGCCAGCTACAAAATGCCATCGGCCACGGTGGACGGAATGAGCCCTGAGGCCGTTCGTGACGCCATTGC
>WTJL01000127.1:0-8497 GCA_011524845.1 Flavobacteriales bacterium
CGGGGTACTTCTTGGCGGGGTCAAAGTCCTGAGGAAGCATTTTCCAGCAGTTGAGCTCGACGCCAGCGTCGTTGGTGAAGGTAAAGAACTCCTTCTCCACGGCGCCGTGCTCGGCCATGGTTTCACGCAGCGCCGCGTTGTCTTTCAGCGTACGGATGACCTTGCCGCCGCGGTCGCGGAGGGTGAACACCGGAGGCGTGTTGGCCGTGCTGTGCTGGTGGATGCTGTAATCGAAGCTGTTCGAAAAGTCGTCGCTGTGGGTGCCGGGCGTGGCATCCAACGTGGTCACACGACCCCGCATGTCGACGTAGCTCGTGTGCTTTTGGGTGGCGCCTTCCTTGGACGACGTGAAGTACACGCGCTTGCGCTTGGCGTCGAATCCGAGCACGTCCACCACGTCCCATTCGCCTTGGGTGAGTTGCTTCACGTTGCCGTCAAAGTCAAACTTGTAGATGTGGTTGAATTCGTCGCGCTCAGACGTCATCACAAACGACGAGCCGTCGGCGAGAAACGTCAGGTTGTCGTTGATGTCGATGTAGGTGTTGCACGTTTCCTTGAACACCTCTTTGGTTCCCAAACGGTCGTTGGGGAATTCTCCGTCCGTCAACAGCAAGCGGAGGTCGTTCTGGTGACGGTTCATGGTGAACACGCACAAGGTGGCTGGATCGTTGGTCCACTTGATGCGTGGGATGTAGTGGGCAGATTTGGGCACCGCCACTTCACGGCTTTGGCCGTCGGCCAAGGTGTAGATGTGCACGGTGACGTCGCTGTTGTCTTCCCCAGCCTTCGGGTATTTGAAGGTGTAAGGGTCGGGGTAGAGGGAGCCGTACACGGGCATGTGGAACTCGCGCACGTTGCTTTCGTCAAACTTGAGGTAGGCCAAACGCGAGCCATCCCCGTTCCAAAACAGCCCTTGGTCGTCGCCAAATTCCTCTTCGTACACCCAGTCGGTGGCCCCGTTGATGAGGGCGTTGACGACACCGTCTTCGGTCACTTGGGTCTCGGCCCCGGTGGCCAAGTCGGAGATGAAGATGTTGTTGTCCCGGACGAAGGCCACATTGTCGCCAGCAGGGGAGAGTTGCGCCAAGCGCTGCTTGCCGAGGCTGAAGTCGGTGATGGGACGGGCGTCGTTGTCTGACGCAAAATCGTACACGTAAAAGTTGGCGTAGAAAGAGTGACGGTAGAGCCCTTCGCTGGCTGTGGTCAGAACCACAAAGCGTTCGTCGCTGCTGAACTCATACCCGCCAAACGTCTCGCGGGCGTCGCCAAAGGCCTGCACAGATGTCAACAACGTGTCGACCACCTCGCCCGTTTTGTAGGACCACTTGACGATGCAAGAGCCTTGCTCTTGGTCGAATTCTTGCGTGGTGTAGTGCCTGCCGTCGGCCATGGAGCGAATGCCCCACACGTATTCCGTGCGGAAGGTTCCGCTGGCCCAGATGGCTTCGTTGCTGAAATCGGCCTCTTGGCCTTGGCCAAGGTTGGGGCTCACCAGGAGTGCGGCCGTCATCGCCACCGAAGCGGCTCGTTTGATAAGTTCCATTCTCACGTGAAAGAGGGTGTTCGTACGTCAGGTTACTTTTGACAAGCGCCCAAGATAACGCATCGTCCATGGAACCTGCTTCGACCCCCGCCACGACCCTGACCGAAGACGTCCACCAAGCCGCCCTCCGAGATTTGCCGGGATTGGTGGGTGCTGGACGCATCCATTGGGGCGACGAGCAGCGGGCTGAACACGGTGCGGACGAGACGGAGGATTTGGTGTTCATGCCCGATGTGGTTCTGGAACCTGAATCCACTGCGGAGGTCTCGGCGATCCTCTCTTGGGCACACGGCCACGGCGTGCCCGTGACGGCCGCGGGCGCTCGCACCGGTCTCAGCGGTGGCGCGTTGCCGATCCGCGGCGGCATCGCCCTT
The DNA here is from genome assembly GCA_011524845.1 of Flavobacteriales bacterium. Lineage (GTDB taxonomy): Bacteria > Bacteroidota > Bacteroidia > Flavobacteriales_D > Sanyastnellaceae > UBA11663. The sequence continues at coordinate 1,918 of WTJL01000127.1, forward strand.
TCCATGCGCCGGATGAACCGAATCCTCGCCATCGACACGCTGAACCACCAAGCGGTGGTGGAGCCTGGCGTCATCACCGAGGAGCTGTCCAATGCCGCTGCCGAGCATGGCTTGATGTACGCAGTGGATCCTGCGTCGCGTGGCACGTGCACCATTGGCGGCAACCTTGCGGAAAACAGCGGTGGCCCACGTGCCGTGAAATATGGGGTCACCAAGGACTGGGTCTTGAACCTCGAAGTGGTGTTGGCCGACGGCACCGTCATCGAAACCGGCGCGAACACCCTCAAGAACTCGACGGGCTACAACCTCACCCAGCTCATGGTGGGCAGTGAAGGCACCTTGGGCGTTGTGACCCGTGCCACTTTGAAGCTGCTGCCCTTGCCAAGGCATCAGGCGCTGATGTTGGTGCCATTCTCTTCGGCGGAGTCGGCATGTGCTGCGGTGGCGGCCATTTTTCAGGCTGGCACCATGCCCAGTGCTTTGGAATTCATGGAGCGGGATGCGGTCCTGCTGGCCCAGGAGTTCACGGGCCAACACGAACCCGCCCTTGGACCGCAGGACGCCGCACACCTTCTCATTGAAGTGGACGGTTTTGCCCCCGAGGACCTCATGCCGCAATGCGAGCGCATCTTGCCCGTGCTCGAATCGCACGGGGCAGGCGAGGTGCTGTTTGCGGAATCGGCGGCAGAAAAAGAGGCCCTGTGGTTTTTGCGGCGCAGGGTGGGAGAAGCGGTGAAGGCGGCAAGCACCTACAAGGAGGAGGACACGGTGGTCCCGCGCGGGGAGCTGCCTCGGCTGTTGTCCAAGGTCAAGGCGCTTGGCGACAAGCACGGATTCCGGTCCATTTGTTATGGTCATGCGGGCGACGGCAACCTGCACATCAACATTCTTCGCGACGACTTGGACGAGGCCACGTGGAACCACACCCTCACCTTGGCCATTCGGGAGCTCTTTGCGGACGTTGTGGCCCTCGGGGGCACCCTGAGTGGAGAGCATGGCATTGGATACGTCCAAAAAAACTACATGGACCTCGCGTGCAGTCCCGCGCAATTGGCCCTGATGCAAGGCATCAAATCGGTGCTCGACCCCAAGGGCATCCTCAACCCAGGCAAGATCTTTCCCGACGCCTCTTGACGTGCGTTTTTGACCTGCGTCAACGGCTTGCATGCACCTGCGCCGTATCTTCACGACAGGCGTGAACGCAGCGTCCCATCCTCAACACACTTCCTCATGAAGTCTCTTCCTTTCCTCCTTGGCCTTGCCGTCGCCCTTCCTTTGGGCGCCCAAACCGACTGCGGCTACCAACCCGACATCGATCCCGACTGGGCCATTGGCGTGTCAGACGTGCTGGGCATTCTCGGCTTGTTTGGCGAGGTTGACACGGACCAAGATTACGTGTGGGACAGCGAGGATTTGTGCATCGACCTCGAGGCGTGCAACTACAACGCCAATCCTACGGAGGCTTGCCAATACCTCGACGCCTTTGGGGTGTGTGGCGGAGAAGGGGTGTTGCCTGAGTTGCTCTTGGGTTCTTGGCGATTCAGCACCGTCGCAGGTGCTGTGGCCATCGGCCCCAACCCGTACAGCTCGGAATGGTTCTCAAGCGCGGCCAATGGATTGCAAGCGGCCCAGTACGACGACGTCTACACGTTCAACGCGGACGGCACGCTGACCACCAACTACAACGGGTCGATCATCGACGCCTTCAACGGCTACAGTGAGCAGGGCTACGGATGCAGTTCCGCAGCCTTGAACTTCAACCCGGGTGGCGGAACCTCTGGGGAGGACCAATTCACCCTGTTGTCCGGTGGTGGCGCTTGCAGCTGTCCGTTCATGGGCACCAACGACGGTGGGTTGAACTACGACATCGTGGAGTTGACCGCCAACACGTTGGTGTTGCACACCCAAACCGACGACGTCAACTGCAACCCCAACCCTTCGGGCGGCTACTTCACGTACATCTTCACACGCATCAACGATGGCACTGGCGGAGGTGGAACGGACGGCGACGGTTACCAGGGGGCGGACAGCTACCCAGGCATGTCCCTGGTGTGGTCGGATGAATTCGAAGGCACAACCATCAACTCGAGCAACTGGACGTACGACCTCGGCAACAGCGGTTGGGGCAACAACGAGTGGCAGAACTACACGAGCTCGCCCAACAACAGTTCGGTGGCGGACGGCTTCTTGACCATTACTGCGCGCCAAGAGGGTGGGGGCTACACCTCCGCACGGATGAAGTCCGTGGACTTGCAGGAATTCCAGTTTGGCCGCATCGACATTCGGGCCAAGCTGCCCGAGGGTCAAGGCATTTGGCCTGCCTTGTGGATGCTGGGGGCCAACTTCCCTGAAGGGGGATGGCCGCAGTGCGGAGAAATCGACATCATGGAATTGGTGGGGCACCAGCCGAGCACCGTCCATGGCACGGCCCACTGGGGCAGCAACTTCAGCGTGCACCAATACACGGGCAGCAGCGTGACGCTGCCGGGAGGTGCGAAGTTCAGCGACGCCTTCCACCTGTTTTCGGTGGTTTGGGAGCAGAACTCCATCCAGTGGTACATGGACGACCAGCTGTACTTCAGCATCAACAACACCCAAATGAACGGACAGCCTTACCCGTTCAACGCCCCGTTCTTCTTCATCATGAACATCGCGGTGGGCGGCAACTGGCCTGGGTATCCCGATGCGACCACACAGTTCCCGCAGACCATGATGGTCGATTACGTGCGCGTCTTTCAATAAGTCCTGCACAACGTCGTCCTGCGTCACCCACGCGGGGTTGTGAAGAACTGAGGCCGAGAACTGTGGGGGATGTCGAAGGGGGGTGGTAGTTTGGCCGCTCAAACCAAAACGACATTCGAGCCATGGCGCACGATCTTCTGAAAGGAAAAAAGGGCATTGTTTTTGGAGCCCTCAACGACATGTCCATCGCCTGGAAAGTGGCGCTGGAAGCCCACGCACAAGGCGCTGAAATTGTGTTGACCAACGCTCCCGTGGCCATGCGCATGGGGGAAATCCACAACTTGGCGAAGCTCTGCGGAGACGCTCCTGTCATTCCTGCAGACGCGACCAGCGAGGAAGACCTGCAGAACCTGTTTGAGGGTGCCATGGAGCACTTCGGCGGGAAGGTCGATTTCGTGCTGCACAGCATCGGGATGAGCCCCAACGTGCGCAAAGGCAAGCATTACACCGACATCAACTACAAGTTCTTGCAGACGACGTTGGACGTGAGTGCGATCTCGTTGCACAAGACGTTGGCCACGGCCAAAAAATTGGACGCCCTCAACGAGTGGGGAAGCGTCGTGTCGTTGTCGTACATCGCGGCCCAGCGCATCTTCCCAGACTACGGGGACATGGCCGACGCCAAGTCGTTGTTGGAGAGCATCACCCGCAGCTTCGGGTACCACTACGGGGTGGCCAAGAAAATCCGCGTGAACACGGTGAGCCAGTCGCCCACGGTGACCACGGCGGGCAGTGGCGTGAAGGGCTTCGACGAGTTCATCAGCTACAGCGAGGCGATGTCGCCGCTCGGCAACGCAGACGCGCAATCTTGTGCGGAGTACTGCATCACGTTGTTCAGCGATTTGACGCGCTACGTCACGATGCAAACGCTGTTCCACGACGGCGGGTTCTCGAACACTGGGGTCTCCATGGAGGTGATCTCGAAGTTTGGCCCGGCAGAGGGGTAAGCGCAGGGCACAACTCGCCAGGCAATGTTCCGTGGCGTGTGTCAAGGCCATGTCGGGTTTGTTCCGTAAATTCAAGGAACACACCTGACTGAACCATCCTAACACACCATGGAAGTCATCAAATTTGGAGGAAGTTCGTTGGTCGATGCGTCAGCCATGACGCAGGTGGCCGACGTCTTGGAGGCGCGAAAAGAGGTGCCCAAATTCGTCGTGCTTTCCGCCATGGGAGGCGCCACAGACGCCTTGCTCCGTGCTGGGCGTTCTGCGCGTGACGGCGACCCTGCATGGCACACCCTGGTGTCCGACCTTCGATCGCGCCACCTGGAGGCGGCATCTTCACTGCTCGACGGGGACGAGGCACAGAACGTGGCCCAGGAAGTGGAGGACGGTCTCGCATACGTTCGATCGATTTGCGAAGGACTTCAATTGCTCCACGAATTCAGCGACCACACCAAGGATGCCCTGGTGAGCATGGGAGAGCGGCTGAGTGTGCCTTTGATGCACGCCATGTTGTCCCAACGTGGCTTCAAGGTGGGCAGGCTTTCTGCCCTCGACGTGGTCGTGACCGACAGCCAATACGGAGCGGCGGTGGTGGACCGTGCACGCACGGCAGAGAACCTTCGTCAGGCGATGGCGGACCTTGGTCCTTGCGATGTGGTGGTCATGGAGGGATTTGTGGGCCGCGACGACCAAGGAGAAGTCACCACGCTTGGACGCGGGGGAAGCGACCTGACCGCGTCGTTGGTGGCAAGCATCCTCGGGGCCTCCCACATGGAGAAAAGCACCGATGTGCCAGGCATGTTGACGGCGGATCCCAGGGTGGTGCCGACGGCCAAGATCATCGACAGCATGAGCTACGAGGAGGCCATGGAGCTGTGCCACTTTGGCGCCAAAGTCATCTATCCCCCCACGCTGATTCCTTTGCGGGAAGCGGGCATTCCTTTGGTCATCCGCAGCACCTTTAACACGGAGTCGCCTGGAACAACCATCAGTTCCCAACCCGATCCCGGCTCGGGCGTGCGTGGTGTATCGTCGATCGACGGCATGGCACTTGTGACCCTGGTAGGGGGCGGCATGGTGGGCATTCCTGGATACTCGCGTCGGATGTTCATGGCCCTGTCCATGCGGCAAGTCAATGTGGTGTTGATTACCCAGGGCTCGTCGGAGCACAGCATCACCGTGGCCGTGCAAGAGTCGGAAGTCGACAACGCGCTGGAAGCCTTGAACGACGAATTCGAAAGCGACATCAAAGTGGGCAAGGTTGAGCCCTTCCGCGTGGAGCGGGGGTTGAGCATCTTGGCCCTTGTGGGAGATGCCATGCACCACCACACCGGCCTGTCCGGCCGAGCCTTCGATGCCTTGGGCAAAAACGGCATCAACATTTACGCCATTGCGCAAGGTTCGACCGAGCGCAACATCAGCATTGTCCTTCAAAAGAAGGACGTGGCCAAGGCCCTTCGCGCCTTGCACAGCACGTTGTTTGAACGGGACACCCGACGCATCCATTTGTTCTGTGCAGGCGTGGGCAACGTGGGCGGCACGTTGTTGTCCCAAATCGCGGCGGCCCGCCAGGAATTGTTTGACACCCGCGGATTGGACATCCGGGTGGTGGGGTTGGCCAATTCCAGACGGTTTTTGCTGCAAGAAGAAGGTGTGGCGCTTGCCGATTGGAAAGCCACACTGGAGCGCGAGGGAGCGCCGGGGACGTTGGGCGATTTTGTGGCCCGCATGAAGGACATGAACTTGGAGAACGCGGTGTTCGTGGACAACACTGCGAGTGCCCAGGTGGCGTCGGTCTACGAAGAGGTGCTCTCTGCCTCGATTGGCGTGGTGGCCTCCAACAAGATTGCCGCTGCGGACACGCAGTCGCGCTACGACACTTTGAAAGGACTGGCGCGGGCCAAGAGCACGCAGTATCGTTTTGAAACCAACGTGGGTGCAGGACTGCCCGTCATCGACACCATCGAGCACCTCGTTCAAAGCGGGGACCGCATCCACCGCATCGACGCCGTGTTGTCTGGAACCTTGAATTTCCTGTTCAGCACCTTTGGACCGGAGTGTGGTTTTGTGGACGCTGTCCAAGGCGCCATGGACGCAGGGTACACGGAACCCGATCCCAGGATTGACCTCAGTGGCGTGGACGTGCAGCGCAAGATTTTGATTTTGGCGCGCGAAGCGGGCTACACCATGGAGATGTCGGACGTGGACAACCCTGGATTTTTGCCGCCCGCGTTGATGGAGGGCAGTGTGCAAGGGTTCTTGGAGGGGTTGCCGACCGCAGAAGAGGGCATGCAGGCACGGCTGGCAGAAGCCGCAGCGAAAGGCCTTCAGTTGCGTTACGTGGCCACGTTTGAGCGAAATGCGCAGGGCCAACCGACAGCCCAAGTGGGCCTGCAGGCTTTGCCGCCTGAGCACCCGTTTTGCCAACTCCAGGGGTCCGACAATGTGGTGATGCTCAAGACCGACCGGTACGCTGACCGTCCCTTGATCGTTCAAGGTGCGGGTGCGGGTGCCGACGTCACCGCCATGGGCGTGTTTGCCGACATCATGCGATTTGCCGCCACGAGATAACTTGAGACCATGAATTCCAAGCAATCGTGTCGGGTGTGGGCGCCAGCGACGGTGGCCAATCTCAATGTGGGCTTCGATGCCCTCGGGTGTGCCTTGACTGCACCGGGGGAATTCATGGATTTCAAGCGCGTGGACGCCCCGGGCGTTCATCTGGTGAATGGCCCTGGCACCTCGCTGCCCCTCGACGTGGACCAAAACGTGGCCGGCAAAGCCGCCGCGTCCCTGTTGCAGGCCTTGGGCAATCCATTTGGCATTGAAATCACGGTGCGCAAAACAATCATGCCGGGCAGCGGCATCGGTTCGAGTGCGGCGTCCGCAGT
>WTJL01000127.1:8597-10984 GCA_011524845.1 Flavobacteriales bacterium
GTGCATCAGGCGGCATGGCTGGGACGGTTGGTGCACGACCTGCACGCAGGCCAAGAGTTGGAAGCCATGTATGCCCTTGAGGACCTTCTCGTGGGACCGCACCGCGGGGCCTTGATGCCACATTGGGAGGCATGCCGCACAGCTGCTCAAGAGGCAGGCGCGAGGGCAGGGGGAATCAGCGGAAGCGGCCCTTCAAGTTTTTGGGTGTGTCGCTCTGAGAAGGAAGCCCAAGAGGTGTCCAACGCCTTGGGGCAGGTCATGGCCGCGCAAGGCATGGAGCACCACCTTCATTTGACATCCATTTCAAGCCAAGGAGCCCATGTTGTACCACAGCCTGACTGACGCACGCATCACCCGAGATTTCGCTCAAGCGGTGGTGGAGGGATTGGCCCCGGACAAGGGATTGTATTTCCCTGAACGCATCCCAAGCCTGCCAGAGTCTCTGTGGCTGTCTGACGAGGACATGGAGCCTTGGGAGCTGGGGGCGGCCATGATGGCGCCGTTGGCAGAGGGAACCTTGACCCACGACGCGTTGGTCGACATCCTTCGAGACGTGCTCAATTTCCCCTTGGAACTCCATGAAATCAAGGACAACGTCTACGCCCTTGAGTTGTTCCATGGGCCCACCCATGCCTTCAAGGACGTGGGCGCCCGGTTCCTGTCTCGGGTCCTGAGAAGCGTGAGCGACCAACGGCTGACAATCTTGGTGGCCACCAGCGGGGACACGGGCAGTGCTGTGGCGCAAGGCTTTTTGAACGTCCCCAACATCGACGTGGTCATTCTCTATCCGAAAGGCCGAATCAGCCACATCCAAGAACAACAATTGACCACCGCAGGAGCCAACATCCAAGCGCTGGAGGTGGAAGGGGCATTTGACGATTGTCAGGCCATGGTCAAGGCAGCTTTCCTCGATGCCGACCTTCAGGCCCAGCGCCCTTTGACGTCGGCCAACAGCATCAACATTGCCCGTTGGATGCCGCAGAGCATCTACTACGCCTGGGCCACCCACCTCTTGGGGCAGCCGGTGCAATTCTCTGTGCCTTCAGGCAACGTGGGGAATTTGGCCGCTGGCGTGCTTGCAGCCCAAATGGGCATGCCCCACGCCGGGTTTGTGGCCGCGACCAACGACAACCGCGGACTCGCCGCCTTCTTGAACGGCGAGGCGTTCGAGGCACGCCCTTCTGTCGCGACCCTGAGCAACGCCATGGACGTGGGCGACCCGTCCAACCGCCCTCGGCTGGAAGCCCTGTATGGCGGAGACCTGGCCGCGTTGCGGAAGGAGGTCCAAGGCGCGAGCTTGGACGACGAGGGCACGCGCAAGGTCATGAAAGAGGTGGCAGACCAAACGGGCTACGTGATGTGTCCCCACACGGCCGTGGGGTACGCGGGTCTGATGGCCCACAGAAAGAATGACGCGCCTGGGGTCGTGCTGGCAACTGCGCATCCTGCCAAGTTTGGCGAAGTCGTGGAGTCCGCCACTGGTCGGTCACCGGAATTGCCGTCACATTTGGCGGATTGCCTGTCCAAGACCAAGAAAGCAACCGTCATTCCGGCCACCTACGCGGCCCTCAAGGATCACTTGTTGCGGTAATCCACCGCTTTCTTCCACAGGCTTTTCCGACCGATGCGCGCGGAGATGTAGTCTTTCTCCAACGACCATCCTCGTGCGGGGCTGTATTCGCGGCCGTAGAAGATGATCTGCAGGTGGAGCTTGTTCCAACGGTCCTCAGGGAAAAGACGCTTCGCGTCGCGCTCCGTTTGCTCCACCGATTTGCCATTGGTGAAATTCCACCGGTGCATCAAGCGGTGGATGTGGGTGTCGACGGGGAAAGCCGGCACCCCAAAGGCCTGGCTCATCACCACCGCCGCGGTTTTGTGGCCCACGCCGGGCAAGGCTTCAAGGTCTTCAAAGTTCTGAGGCACCTCACCTTGGTGTTCCTCCACGAGGATTCGGCTCAATTCAGAAATGGCCGCGCTCTTGCGAGGCGACAGTCCGCAGGGGCGAATGATGGCACGAATGTCTTCCACAGACTGGCGCATCATGTCACGCGGGTTGTCGGCAAGTTCAAACAGGGAAGGGGTCACGGTGTTGACCCTGGCGTCGGTGCATTGCGCGGACAGCAGCACCGCCACGAGCAAGGTGTACGCGTCGGTATGGTCCAACGGGACCGGCGTTTCTGGGTACAGAGACTCGAGTTCGTCCATGACCCATGTCACGCGGTCTGCTTTGGTCTTCAACTCAGTCATGGTCAGGGTCTTCTTGAGGGCGTTGCGGGTCCCACACCAACGAGGACCATTCCCAATTCAGCATGTCGCGCTTTTCCAAGGGTGTGCCTTCCGGCCCCACGCTGTGCAGGTGCACTTCGTTGACCTGGTCGCCAAACTCT
>WTJL01000208.1 GCA_011524845.1 Flavobacteriales bacterium
CCACTCCGGCGCCGTCGTTGTCGGTCACCCACACCGTGTCGCGCTGGGACACCTCCGGACAGCCGCACGACTCCCCTGCCGGGAAAGTCTGGGCTTGCACCTGTACCGCGCTCCAAAAGAACGAGACAAGGAAAAGGATGGAACACCGAAATGAATGCATGGTCGCGTAAAAGCAACATAAATATACAACATATAATTTTTACATGGCGTGCATCCCAAGACCAACACACTGGGACAGCCCTTGTCTGCCACGTACCTTTGCACCATGGGCATCACGGAAATCCTTTTGGCCATTGGCCTCCTCGGCCTGGGCGTGGCGGGCATCGCCATCAAAATCCTTGTCAAGCCTGACGGGGAATTCAGCGGAACATGCGCCAGCAACAACCCCATGTTGCGGAGCGAGGACGGCGGATGTTCTGTGTGCGGCGCACGTCCCCAAGACGCCTGCCAAGCTGAACAACCCTGAACCCCCTTCCCTCTTCTTGAAGGTCAGGGATCGCAGGCCTCTCCATAGACAGAGAGGAAATCCAACAGGTCCAAGGTGCTGATTACCCCATCGCCGTTCAGGTCGCCCTGACAGCTGTTGTCGACCACGTCCAGAATGCAGCTTCCATCGTCAATGAGCGCTTCAGGATTGTAATTGGTCGCAGACTCGAAGGTGCAACCGGCGCATTCCGCGTACGTGCACGAGCCGTCGTCTTGGGTGGCCTCAGGGTCGTAGTTGCACGCCAAGACGAAGGTGCATCCCCCGCATGTCTCCCGCTCGCATGAGCCATCGTCCAGCGATGCGAGCGAATCGTAGTTGCACGCCCAAGGGTACGTGCACCCTGCACAAGACTGAAAGTCGCAGGAGCCATCCTCTTCCGTCGCCGTGGCGTCGTAATTGCAAGCTTCGGGATAGGTGCAGCCCGGTCCCGGTGCTTGACCGCTGAACAGTCCCATGTCAGAGAGGGCCGTCCACCCTTCAAACCACGGCTGCAATCCAGGGGCAAACGCTCCATGGTAGGTCACTTCGTCCAGGCGAGGGTCCAGGGTTTGGTAATGTGCGCTGACGGTTTCTCCAACCGTTGGACGAGGATCCACTCCGTCTACAAGCACGCCACCGTCCACCGTGAACGACGCGTCTGTCAAGACCGGCGCCAAGACGTTGTTGCTGTCTGCCAAAATTTGGGGCAGCGCCAACCCCACCCCATTGGCGTACAACCCGTCGTAGTGTCCCACCTTGACGGTGGCCGCACTTTCTGGGGTGCCTTCGACACGCCAGTTCTTGATTTTCAAAATGCCGTAGCCCCCAGAGATGCCCATGGGCGCAATGGCCGGAAATCCGTCGCAGGAATACAAATGCCGGGTTTCCACCCCAGACACCTCCACGCCAGCCGCCACGCTGTTGAGCCAGTCGCCCGCGGGCAAGCTCTGGACCCCGACCGCATGCGCTCCACCGTTGGACAACAGCGTCAGGTTGCTCATCCACGGCGAGGTGTAGGGTTCGTACGTGAAGTCCACGTTGTTTTCCTCAAAATCGTCGCCGTGCATCAACCAAAGAAAGGCTTCGTGAGGCGGGTTGGTCGGCTGGGCGATGGACGTGTCCTGGAGGCCAAACAAAAACTGCCCCGTGCCTTGCCATCCCTGGTCGCTTTCAAAGGCGTCTTCCGCGTGGAAAGCGCTGAGCACGTGCCGGACATCTGGGGTTCCCCCCAAGACGTGCAGGCCATCGTCTGCCGAGCCGAGAATCTCCACGTGGTCGACCAACGTGCCTTGTCCGCATCCTGCCAACTGAAGCAGGTCCGTTTCGTTGCCATTCATGGCGTTGTTCCAACCAAGGTTGGTGCTGCCGTGACGCAACGACACGTATTGAAGGGTTCCTGACGACACCAAGGGGGCACCGTTGCCGCCGTAGACGTGGCGGTCTTGGCCGGATTCGTCCACGATGCCCTCGGCGCGGTCTTCACCGGTTCCGATGCCGCCTGTTTGGGACGGTTGATCGATGCCCTCGAGGTACAAGGTGTTGATCGCTGCACCTCCGCACAGCACCACTCCGCCCCACATTCCGTTCACATCGAGGCCGACCGTCCCGTCCAAGGGGTCACCCAAGAACGAAAACTGAATCGGACATGACTCGGTGCCCACCGCGTGCAAATGCGCACCTCGCGCCACCACCAAGGCGCCGGGATAGGTGTCGTAACTGACGGTGGTGATTTCTCCCACGACATTGCCAGAGGGCACTGAAAAAGCGACGCGTCCTTCCCCCGACATGCCAAGCACAGCGGTTCCCGGATCGATGGTCAACGTGTCGCCGGCGTTGACAAACACTTGTTCCGTCAACACGTACACATGGTCGCACGACCACTGCTGGGTGCCGACGCCTGCTCCTGCATTGTCTGTCACCCAGACGGTGTCTCGCTCCATCACCGGCATGCAGCCACAACCAGACCCGTTGGAGAACAGGCCCGTCTGTGAAAAGACCGTGGAGGCAAACCCTGCCGCCAACACGGCGAAAGCTGCAAGAAGTCGTGTCATGAAAAGCAAACGTTGTCAGTGAGCAAACCCAGGCGGGCACAGAAAGTTACGCAATGTCTCGCGCACAACACACGTTCGCCGTCGCACTCACTCCCCGCCGTACTCGGGAAGCTCCTCAAGCCACTCAAGCTGGGTCCTCAATGCAGGGGTCGCCCAAAAAGCGT
>WTJL01000021.1:0-7740 GCA_011524845.1 Flavobacteriales bacterium
TTTGTGTACGAGAAGCCCGCAGGCTGGGTCTGCGCGTCGCCCAACCCCAAGGTGAAGACGACGTATTCCGCGGTGAAGGCCTACCTCGAGTCCAAAGCGGAGGAGCGCATCGATGTGCATTTCGTGAACAAGCTGCCCAGAGAGGCCAGTGGACTTCTTGTGGTGACCAAATCCATGGAGTGGCGCCAGCACTTGCAAACGCATTGGAATTCGTTTGCCAAGGGCATGTACGTCATGGTGCAAGGACACCTTCCGGCCGACGACGAGTTGTTCTTGCGTCCGGAGAACGCCGATCCATATGCGTTGCCCTACCGGACGATGCGTGCGACCAACATGCACACCTTGCTCAAGTTCAAAGCAGGGTACGATTGCATCAAGGACATGTTGCCTGCGCTGCGCAGGGAAGATTGCTTGTTGATTGGCGTGGGCAAAGCCGCGCCGGACCCCATCAAACGGGGAGGCATTCACCTTTTTGCCCTGGCCCTCCAAGGACCTGAAGGGGAGACCATCAACGTCAAGACGCGGGTTCCCAATGAATTTTTGAAGCTGGTGCGGGGAGGCTCATCGCCCAAGCCTGCGCCTCGCGGCGAAAGACGCACATCTGAGAGAAAGGGTGGGCGCACCCCAGAGAAAAAAGGCCGCCCCACACGGGACAAAAAAAAGCGCTGATTCTCAGAGGGAGAACCGGCGCTCGACCCAGTCTCGAAGCGTCTGAGCTTCGTGGACTGGCAATTCTTTGAAAGCCAACCGCAAGGCCCGTCGCATCTGCGTGGGCTGTTGGTGCACGTGGCGGATCAGGGTTTGGAATTCTCTCAGGCGATCTGGTTCATGCTGGAGAGGAATACCGTGAAGGGCCATGTCAATGTGTGTTTGCAGGTTGGTTTGAATACGGAGCATCTCTCCAAATGTTTCGTCTTGTCCAACATTGGTCCACCAATCGGTCCCCAACGCCCTAATTTCGTGGTCCAAATCACACATCGAATTCACATGTCTCGCACCGTTTACATCGTGTCTGCCGTCCGCACCCCCATGGGCAGTTTTCAAGGAAGTTTGTCCAATGTGCCTGCGCCTCGGCTTGGTTCCGTGGCCATTGAAGGTGCACTGAAAGCGGCTTCGGTGGACCCTGAATGGGTCGAAGAGGTGTTCATGGGCAACGTGCTTCAAGCTGGTGTCGGCCAAGCCCCGGCCCGTCAGGCGGCCATGGGTGCAGGGTTGAGCCAAAGCGTGCCATGCACCACCGTCAACAAAGTGTGTGCGAGCGGAATGAAAGCCATTTCACTTGCAGCTCAAACCATCCTCACCGGCGATGCCGATGTGGTCGTGGCAGGTGGCATGGAGAACATGAGCGCGGTGCCGCATTACCTCGACGGCCGCAAAGGGGTGAAGTTTGGAAACATCAAAGTGCAGGACGGCATGTTGCTCGACGGCTTGACCGACGTGTACAACGCCACACACATGGGCAACTGCGCAGAGCTCTGTGCCAAGGAGAAGAACGTGACCCGCGAGGAGCAAGATGCCTTTGCCATTGAGAGTTACCGCCGCGCGGCAGCGTCTTGGGAAGCAGGCAAGTTCGATGCGGAAGTGGTTCCCGTCCACGTGCCTCAACGTCGGGGAGACGACGTGGTGGTGGACCGTGACGAAGAATACAGCAACGTCAAGCTCGAAAAGATTCCAGCCTTGCGTCCTGCCTTTGACAAAGAAGGCACCGTGACCGCTGCGAACGCGTCGACCTTGAACGATGGGGCAAGTGCCCTCGTGTTGGCCTCTGAAGAGGCGGTGAAGAAGCATGGCCTCAAGCCTTTGGCCAAATTGCTCTCAACCGCGGATGCTGCCCAAGCTCCGGAGTGGTTCACCACTGCCCCGTCCTTGGCCTTGCCCAAGGCACTTCAAAAAGCAGCGCTGAGCAACGAAGACATCGATTTGTGGGAGCTCAACGAAGCGTTCAGTGTCGTGGGCATCGCCAACAACCGTGAATTGGGTCTTGATCCGGCGTGCGTGAACGTGCATGGAGGAGCCGTCGCTTTGGGCCACCCTCTCGGGTCAAGCGGCTCACGCATCGTGGTCACGTTGATTCATGCCCTCCGGGATCGGGGCCTCCAAAAAGGTGCGGCCGGCATTTGCAACGGGGGAGGCGGTGCCTCTGCATTGGTCCTTGAATTGGTGTGATGGACGGTCGTCCGCTTGGTGAAGCCTGGGCCCATTTGAGCCACGTTCCGCTGCGTGCGGAAGCGTCCGACACGTCGGAGTGCGTGAACGAGGTGCTTGCGGGCGAAACCGTCACCGAATTGGAACTGGGACGTGGCGATTGGGTTCGCGTTCGGTTGCCGGACGGCTATGAAGGTTGGATGGACCGTCGCCAGCTTCATCCGGTCACCACCATGTGGCTTGGCACACCCCTGCGTCTTGCGAAAGCGAGTTCAGCTTGGAAGGGAGTGGCAGGAGGGTGGTTGCCGGCGGGTGCCTCTGTGAGGTGCCACGACGGCCGATGGTGGCTTGGGGAGTGGGAGGTCACGCCTTTGGACGAATTGCCTGTCGTTCACGAGGGCAGCATGTGCGCTTGGGCCCAAACCATGATGGGCGTTCCCTACCATTGGGGAGGCCGAAGTGGCTGGGGGTTGGACTGCAGCGGAATGACATCCCTGGCAGCCGCATTGGTGGGCATTCATGTCCCACGCGACGCCTCTCAGCAAGTGGAAGTGGGCACAGAAGTGACACCGGGAGAGGAGCGCGAAGACGACGTCGCCTTTTTCCAAAACCCAGAAGGCCGAATCACCCACGTTGGATTGTGCACTGGCCGCGGCACGGTGATTCACGCGAGCGGAGAAGTGCGTGAAGACCACCTTTCACAAACCAAACTTGCACGCCACGAGGACGGCAAGGTGTCTCATCACCTCGCTTGCATCCGCCGTTGGCGGTAAACCTTCGTATTCAGCCGAAGAAGCTTCGACCTTGACGCGCCATGTCCCGCAACAACGGGGACACACGGTAGCGCTCTTCACCGTAGCGCTGACGAAGTGCGTCCAGAATGTTGATGAGCTCTCCGACACCCCATTCATCGGCCCAAGCGAGCAATCCTTTGGGATAGTTGACGCCTTTTTGCATGGCGACGTCGATGTGTTCTGGACTGGCCACTTGCCAAAACACAGCGTCTGCCGCTTCGTTCATCAGCATGGCCAACACACGTTCAGCGACACCCTCTACGGCCACACCCGGATCTCCCTGCTTGACCCCATCGACATAGGTGTAAAATCCTTGTCCTGTTTTTCGGCCCAGCCAATGCGCGGCCACAAGCTGGCGCTGGGTGTGGGCAGGTCGGTACTTGGGGTCGCCGTAAAACGAATCGTGCACGGTGGAGGTGACGGCGTAGTTCACGTCGTGCCCAATCAAGTCCATCAATTCAAAAGGGCCCATCCGGAATCCTTTGGCGCGCATGGAGGCGTCGATGTCCGCCACAGAGGCCACACCTTCTTCCAAGATGCGCAACGCCTCGCTGTAAAACGGACGAGCGACCCGATTGACAATGAACCCAGGAGTGTCTTTGGCCAGGGCAGGGGCTTTGCCCCATGCCTGCATCTGAGCCATGGCATGGTCGGCCAGCTCTGGCTGGGTTTGCAGCGCAGGAACCACCTCCACCAACGCCATCAGAGGCGCTGGATTGAAAAAGTGAAGTCCCACAACACGTGAAGGGTGCTCACACGCCCGGGCCAACGCGGTGACGGACAGGGAAGAGGTGTTCGTGGCGAGCACAGCGTCGTGGCTCACCACAGTCTCCAACGTTTGGAACAAGTTGGACTTGACGCCCAAGTCTTCCACGATGGCCTCCACCACCACGTCGCACTCTGACAACTCTTGCACTTGAGTGCTGCGACGAATGCGTCCTTGCACGGCATGGGCATCTTCTGAAGAGACCCTTCCTTTTTCGACCAGCCGTTGGAACACCTTGGCGAGGTTGGCCTCACTTCGGGTCAACGCATCGCTCGAAGCATCCACAAGGATCACATCGCATCCGGCTTGAGCAGCGATTTGGGCGATCCCACTGCCCATGGTGCCCGCACCGACCACACCTACATTCTTCCATGCTTTCATGACGCGAAGGTAACGGCGAACGTCGCCCATGCATTGGCGATGGACAACCACAAACCGACATCATGGGGCTTGGTCACCTTCTTGCATCCTTGAAGCATGAATGAAAACAACAAGAATGTCACAGGCTGGTCCAGGTCCAAATGGAAGGTGAGGAGAACCTTGGAGCGGAATCGCACCCTTCTCCGTTCTCTTCGAGAACATGCCTCAGTGGCAGAGGAAGATGCCAATGCATGGCTCGTTCGCAGAGGGTTTGACTTCGAATACCACACCCATGTGCTGACGACCTTGGAGGGAAAATTGGTGGTCATGTGTTACGACGAGGGATACACCTTGGACCGTGGCGGGATTCAACCTTGGCCGCATTCGCGAAACTCAACGCTTTTTGCGGCGCCTTCCTCCTGAGCCCGACTTCGACGAAGACTTCCGCTTTTTTTCGTGGAACGCGCCTTTGTAGGTCGGGTCAGCCTTTCGCTTTTGGAAATCGATGGTCCTGGCCATGGATTTGGCTTCCCAAGGTGGGGTCTCTGTCACTTCCACCTGGGAGGACAACTCCAAATCTTGAGGACGGCTTTCCGCCGGCAGCCGTTCCACCACGCGCACCAGAGCCACTTCGTCGGTGGGGTCGACAAGCGTGTACGCCATTCCACTGCGGTCGGCGCGGCCGGTTCGGCCAATGCGGTGCACGTAGTCGTCCGACATGCGAGGAACGTTGAAATTGATGACGACTTCCGTCTCGGGCACGTCAATGCCTCTTGCACTCACGTCCGTGCTGACCAACACCCTGACTTCGCCGGCTCGGAATTGGGACATGGCTGCCAATCGGGTGTGCTGGGCCTTGTTGGAGTGGATCTCCGCCACCTGGCGAGGCATGGTCTCTTCCAAAGCCACTCGAACGCGCTTGGCGTCCTCTTTGGTTCGAACAAACAACAGCGCCCGAGATTCGGGGTGGGCATCCGTCAACCAGTGCAGCACCGCATTGATTTTCGTCTGCACGTTGGGCGCCCGCACGACGTACTGCTCCACAGAAGCCACGGGCGTCCCTTCAGGAGTCACCTCAATGCGTGTGGGCCAAAGGAGAAATTCATCGGCCAACCGTTCGACACGCTGGGGAAACGTGGCGCTGAAAAGCAGGTTTTGTCGCTTGCGGGGAATGACCTCGAGCATGTCGCGGAGTTGGGGCATGAAGCCCATGTCCATCATGCGGTCGGCCTCGTCCAGCACCATGGAGTGCAATTTCTTGGTGACGAGTGCACCCTTCAAATACAACTCCATGAACCGGCCTGGCGTGGCCACAACCACGTCTGTGCCCGCCTCGAGCTCGGCGATCTGTGTCTTGGGCCCCACGCCCCCGACCAAGGCCAAGGCGCGAATGTCCGTGTGCATGGCAAACGATTCCACGGCGCCATGGACCTGCAACGCGAGCTCTTTGGTGGGGACCAAAATGGCCACCCTTGGTGCACCATCTTGACGCCCCTTGAGCTTTTGCAACAAGGGGAGGACGTACGCTCCTGTCTTTCCAGTCCCTGTTTGAGCCACCCCAATGACGTCTTGTCCAGCGAGGATGCGTGGAATGGCCTGGATCTGAATGGGCGTCGGCTTGACAAAGCCCAAATCAGAGACGGCATTCAAGAATTGACGCTTCAGCTTGAGGTCCTCGAACTGCATTGCCCAAAGGTAGGGGGCAAGTTATCTTGCGGCATGATCGAACGCGGAGCGGACGGAGCTGGCTTTGAGGACATGGCCCCTTTCTCGGGAGTCAAGGCGGCCGAGGCATTGAAGACGCTGGTGGAAGCCCGAGATTGGGCCCGCGATTTGTCGAAGTTGATTCCTGCGGAGATGGCACACCATCTCGTGTCCCGCTGGAAAGAGGCCACGACTGTCGAGGCGTTTCAAGAGCAAGTCGTCAAGCCTTTCCTCGAGGGTTTGATGGACCAAACCACCCAAGGGGTCACCTGGCACGCAGCAGAAGGGAGCATGGACGAGGGCATGCTGTTCTTGAGCAACCACCGAGACATTGTGCTCGATCCTTCGCTCATCAACGTGGCCCTGCTTGAGCACGGCCGTGGGTCCACTGAAATCGGCATTGGTTCCAACCTGTTGTCCTCGGAATGGGTCAACCAATTGGTGAGGCTGAACCGCTGTTTTGTGGTGGAACGATCGGGTTCTGCGCGTGAGCGTTACGAACACAGCTTGCGAACGGCGGCCTACATCCATCATGTAACCCAACTCGGTACCCCGGTTTGGTTGGCCCACAGGGAAGGGCGCGCCAAAGACGGAAAGGACACCACGGCACCTGCCTTGGTCCGGACGCTTTCCAACAATGGCGACGCCAGCACCTGGGACGATTTACGCGTCGTCCCGGTCTCCATCAGCTACGAATGGGATCCATGCGACGCGATGAAAGTGCACGAGTTGCTGCACCATGCTGAGCACGGCAGCTACGAGAAGGCTCCTGGCGAAGATGAATTGAGCATGTGGACGGGGTTGGCTGGACAAAAGGGGCGCGTGCACTTGGAATTTGGTCGAATCCTCGAATGGCATGCGGCCGAAGAGGACAGGAAGCCAGAGCGCGCCATGGCCAACACGTTTGACCTCCATTTGCACGAAGGCATGAAGCGGTGGCCCAACCAGCGACTTGCCGCCGAGCACTTGGGGCTGTCGACCGATGTGTATTCAGATTGTCCCGAGGCGACGACGGAAGATTTGGAGGCTTGGACGCGTCGCAAGGATTGGATTGCAGACACGTTGTCCGAGCGCGGGTGGTCCCGGGAACAGGCAGTGGCTCAGTGGTGCAGGATCTTGTCGGCGCCTTTAGCGATGCGACAGGCCTTGTTGAATCAGGGCTGAAACAGCCACTGCGCCCGCCACGGACGCGTTGAGCGACTCAGCCCTTCCAGACCCTGGAATCGACGCCACGTGGTGACACGCCTCCTGCACGGCGGGAGACAACCCATGGGACTCGGACCCCACCACGAGCAGGGTGGGCCGCACGGATTCCTTGTTCTCGAACAAATCCACACCCCCTGCATCCAAGCCCACGACTTGGGTCCTCATCGCTTCGGGGAGGTCGGCCAAATCACACACGGTGATGGGCACATGAAAGGTCGACCCCATGGCGCTCTGAATGGCTTTGGGCCCGAAGGGGTCTGCTGAAGAGGGACTCGCCACAACCCCTGAAAGGCCAAACCAATCGGCGACACGCACGAGCGTCCCCACGTTCCCGGGATCCGCCAGGTGGTCGAGATAAAGAACCATGTGGTCGGAGGGGGGAGCGTCGTGAATGGAAGAGGGCATGTGCGCCACCGCCAAGACCCCAGGAGGGGTTTTCAAACTGGACATCATGTCCATGTCTTTCGCGCTGACCTGCATCGCTTCGACGTGTTGGCCGTTACCCAAGCTTGTCCAGAACTGTCGATCGCTCCAATTCTCAGTGAAGTAGATTCGCTCCACGTTCCAATCGCTTTCGCACAATTCTCGAATGCACTTTTCGCCCTCCACCAACGCTTTTTCAGCCGTCCAGCGTTCGCTGCGGCGCTTGAGGCCGCGAATGTGTTGGCGCAAAGCTTTCGTCATGGCATCCATGCTCGCAAGTTACTTGCCAATGGCGCTGTGTCAGACAACCACAGAGTCCAAGGTTTGGAACAGCACCCGACT
>WTJL01000021.1:7840-10936 GCA_011524845.1 Flavobacteriales bacterium
TGGTCCAATGCGGACCGCGATGGCACGTGGACTCGGTGAGGTTTGTGACCCAAGGAACGGGATTGCCCAAGCGCGGAATGGCGTCCAGTTCAGGATTGGTCCGCGGTTTGCCCTTCGAACAGTCGCGCTTGCAGGAGGCGCAAGAACGCATGGCCGAGTACGCCAAATCTCAAGGGTATCACACCTTTCATTCTGGCCTTGTCACTTTCTCGGCAGACACCCTCGGAAAGACGCCGGACGAAGGACTGGATTTGACCGTGAGGTGTGCACCGTGGGAATACAATCCCAACTCTGGGTTGAGTCTTTCAGGAGCCGCAGAAGGAGGGTTGCGCAAGCATCCTCGGGTGAGAGTGGGAGAGGTCACGTGGAACGGAGGTCAGCCTGGGGAAGAATCACGACCGGGGGGACTTCGAAAAGAGGCATGGGCCCATGTCGTGACCCTTGAGCCTGGAGAGGTCTACAGTCCTGCTCCCATGCGGGCCAACTACGGTCGGCTGTCCAGGTTGAGGTCGGTCGATCGGGTCAATCCTGTGACAAGTTTGCGCTGGGACACCACGGCCGCGGAGGTGGAAGTGGGGCTTCCTGGGCAAGCCGTCATGGATGTGGATTTCGTTGTGACCCAAAAGTCAAGCCACGACCTTGGTGTCGAGTTGGACCTCGTTCGGAACGACGCTCGTTATGGCCCCAAGATTGGGGTCACCTTGCTTCACCGAAACCCTCGAGGATGGGGCGCGGAAAACGCCTGGGATGTCGGCTTTGGATACGTGGCTGTGGCGCCTTTTTCCACCTTCACCACCGCCAATGTTCTGAACAGTGGAGAATGGACCCTGCGCTGGAGCACCACTCAATTGGGCGTTGTTCCACTTCCCTTGAGGTGGTTCAAAGCGTCTGCTGAACCATCGACCCGTTGGGATGTGGGGTGGGACCGCGAGATTTGGCCTGAATTCACACGTTCGCAGATTCACCTGACGGAGGACATTCACCTCACAGAGAATCCCCAACGTCAATCTCAGATGTCGTTCAGTCCGATGGACGTGTCGTTCGTGAATTTGACCAACATCGATCCGTCCTTTCAAGAGTGGTTGTCAGACCAAAACAACCCCCTCGTGGAAGCACGTTTCAACAACCACTTGACGTTGGGGTCGTCGGTTGGATGGGACAGCAATTGGTCGGTCCAATCATGGGGCGGAAGGGTGTCTGTCCACTCCAGCTGGGCGGGCATGCTGGCTCAGCGCTTGGCCAACCGATGGGCGGCGCCGACGGCGTTGGACGAGGCCACGGGTGCATGGCTGATCTCCGATGGCGTGCCCTTGGTTCAACACCAACGAATCGTGGTGAATGGGACTGCCCGGCACGAGGGGGCTCGTGCACCCCGCCATGTCCAAGCGGCCAACGTGCGCATCGGATTCGCCAATGCCGGAAAGAACACACCCTCGCTTCCGCTGGAACAAGCCTTTTTCAGTGGCGGGGCGAATGGCATTCGAGGATGGCGGCTTCGCACCCTCGGGCCAGGAAATGCTGCATTGACGGAAGGCAGCTCGGCGATCACAGGGGTCGGCGATGTCCGCGTGGACCTCCAATTGGAATGGCGCTCCACGTTGAACAAAGACTGGCAATTGGCGGGGTTCACGGATGCAGGCAACGTTTGGCTGCATGGTCCAGATGTGCCCGCTGAAACGGCTTGGTCATGGAAGACATTGGAAGGATGGGGATGGAGCGCGGGAGTGGGGGTCCGGTACGACCTCGATTTTTTCCTCCTTCGGGTGGATGGTGCAGTCCGCTTGCATGATCCTGGCCAGCCCTCTGGCGAGCGTTGGATGGGGCAAGGTCCTGTGCGTGGCGCTCTGCATTTGGGTCTTGGGTTGCCATTTTAAGGAGGGACAGGCATCCTTCGCTATCCACGACGCTCCTTGATAACCGGTGGAGAACTGCAGAATTTCTCCTCTTTGCACCTTGTTGACGTGCCTAAATTTGCCGCATGGGATGGTTTAAAAGAAACACCGAAGGCATCACCACTTCGAGTGCAGAGAAGAAGGAAATTCCTGAAGGAGCATGGTACAAATGCCCCAACTGCAAAACGGTCGTCAGCAACCAAGATCACGCCAACAACCTGTGGGTGTGTGCCATGTGCGACCACCACGAACGCATAGGAAGCGATGCCTACTTCGGGTTGTTGTTTGACGACGGCAAGTACCGCGAAATCGCGCCCAAGCTTCAAGCGGCGGATCCATTGGAATTCACCGACACCAAAGCGTACACCGACCGCCTCGATGCTGCCCAGAAAAAAACGGGACTGACCGACGCCATCCGCGTGGGCTCAGGAGAACTGAATGGACAAGGAGTGGTGGTGGCCTGCATGGACTTCTCCTTCATCGGGGGAAGCATGGGGTCTGTGGTGGGAGAGAAGATCGCTCGCGGCATTGACCACGCCATCAAAAAGGGGGTTCCTTTCATCTGCATCAGCAAGTCCGGAGGTGCCCGCATGATGGAAGCTGGGCTGAGCCTCATGCAAATGGCCAAAACGAGCGCCAAACTCTCCCTCTTGTCGAAAGAGGGCTTGCCTTTCATCAGCTTGCTTACCGACCCTACGACAGGAGGGGTGACCGCTTCGTTCGCCATGCTTGGTGACCTCAACATCAGCGAGCCCAACGCATTGATTGGCTTTGCAGGACCCCGTGTCGTCAAGGAGACCATCGGGAAGGACCTCCCATCGGGATTCCAACGCGCAGAATTTGTCCTGGAGCATGGATTCCTTGATGCCATTGTGTCGCGCTCCGAGCTCAAGGAAAAACTCTCCTTCGCTTTGAAAATGCTCCACACCCAGGAGTGACGAAGGGAGGCTGCGAATTCCGACGTATATTTGCACCTCTATTTTTATCGCATCACGAACATCTCAAAGATTTCGCACATGTACCTCGACACAGAAAAGAAGAAAGAATTCTTCGCCAAGCACGGAAAAGGCGCCAACGACACAGGTTCTCCTGAAGGTCAAATCGCCATGTTCTCATTCCGCATCGCTCACTTGACTGAGCACCTCAAAGAGAACCGCAAAGACTTCAACACGCAACGTGCCTTGATCAACTTGGTTGGCAAGCG
>WTJL01000176.1 GCA_011524845.1 Flavobacteriales bacterium
TGGCACCGTTGGACCAGGTGTACGTCACTTGACCTGTTCCTCCCACGAGGTTGGCGGTGGCGGAACCGGGGTGGGCGACGTCGCATTGAACGGCACTGGTCGCAGTCAAAGTCATGGGCACGGGCTGCACGATGCTGGCCTCGTGGGTCTCCGGCGCGCAGCCGTAGTCTCCCAACAACTCCAATTCCACACTGTAAGTTCCTGTGGCCAACCCCTCGAAGAACATGGGGGTGGGGGCATTCATCACCTGACCTGCCAAGTTGCCATTGGCGTCACGCAGGGTCGCGTTGTACAAGGCCGTCTCATGGTCGGCGTTCACTTGAATGTCGGCGTCCAAGTCTCCATCGCAAGTGCCGTCGGTGGTCACAATGGTCACTTCAGGAGAGGTCAACACCTCCACACTCGTCGTGTCTTTGCAGCCAAATGCGTTGGTGGCAATCACCGTGTAGGTGGATCCAGACAAACCGGATGCCACAGGACCTTCTTGGCCATCTGACCACACAAACGTGACCGCTTCGCTTTCCACAGCTGCCACCACGGCACCTCCTTCGCCACAATCGTGGGTCACGTCGGTGGCGATGGTCAATGCGGTGGGCTTGATCACGGTGTGGGCGCCGGTGGTGGAACCGCACGTCATGGTCCCTTCGCTGATGACGGCGAAGGTGTACATGCCGGACGCCAAATCAGCGAACGTGGTCACCGCACCGGTCTCGTTGGCAGTGCCCGTCAGGACATTGCCTTGGTCGTCGTTCAACGCCACCGTCCAAGGTCCGTCGCCTGTGGCCAGCACGTCGATGCTCGCTTCACCTGTGCCTTCGCAACCAGGAGAGGTCACGGCCGCACGTACGGGGGGAACCAAGAACAACGTGCCCACGGTGTAGTTGTGGTTCTGATCTGAAGCCAATGTCACGGTGGTCAGTTCTCCTGCCTCCAATGCACGGGGCTCAGTGTCGTCCGCCAACATCAAGAAGGCGCATCCTTCTTCCCACTCAAAGTCGTCAATGGACAACGTGTACGTGCCATCCAAGGGGCGGTTGGCGCCGAGCACGATGTCGAATTCCATCATGGGCTCGTTGTCGAAGCCGAGCTGGGCAATGGCGCTCCGGTTGGATTCGCCGTCGCGCAAGTACAGGTCGCATGCGCTGTACAACGAAGATGTGTTGATGGCGTCTTCCGACTCGTCAAACGACACAGAAGCTCCCTCGCGGAAACCAATGACGGTTTCGTCGCGAAACCCAGAGGCGTTTTCAGCAGAGATGGCAATGCGTCCGTCCAAGGCCACGTTGGGGGTGGCCATGGTGCCGTTGGGCATGGTTCCAGCGGAGGCCATGACCACAGAGGCGTTGGTGGTTGGCAAGTATTGGCACGTTGTGTTGGGCTGCAAGGTGGCTTGCAAACCGTTGGTGCTCAATCCATCCACGTAGTGATCGTACTGCAGGGTGTTGGTGTTCCAGCAATCCAATCCCACTTTGCTTTCGCCGAATTGGGTTTCCAATGTTTGGAGGTCAACGTTGGCGTTGGTGGGGTTGCCAAACAGGGCCGTGAAAGCGTCGCCTGGAATGTCCATCACCACGTCGTTCGCGGGCATGGTGCCAGTGAAGGTCAAGGTGTAAGACGCTGCTGGGGCAAGTGCGAGGTACACGCCCTCCCACACGGGAAGGGTGTCCGCCGTGCTGGCAATGATCTCGTAGTTGTAGTCCGCAGTGGCGCTCCAGTAGCCAATGTTGGCGAATCCCGCAGGGTTGTCTGCGCCTGCGAAGCCCCACGTGGGGATGTCTCCAATGAAGTCTTGCACCGTCACGCCTTCCAAGCCCGTGGCAATGCGTTGTTCCACAAAAGCCATGTTGCGGTTGGGGGTGGCAGGCAAGGTGATTTCACGCGTCACCAAACCCGTCAAGGTGCCGCCGCTGGTGCGGGCCACGGTGGCCCGTCCCATTTCGTTTTCTGACAATGTCAATGCGCCGTCCTCGTGAACCAAGATGGAGGCGTCGTCGATGTTGACATGACCGGTCACTTTCACTTGACCTTGAACGGTCAAGGCACTGCGCAAGGTGGCAGACAAGTTGGCCACGGTCAGGTCGGCAGCCAGCGTTTGGGCCATGGCAATGCCATTGGCAGCCAAGCTCGCAGACGTCAATTGTGTGAGCGGCGTGGACGACACAAAGTTGCCGTCGAACGTCAAGGTGACGTTGGCAAGGTCCACCAAAGTTCCGGTGGCCGAGACCATAACAGAGCTGAACTCAGCGTCTTCGATAAAAGACACCTCGTGGTCCACCACGACGTTGTCGTCGCCACCGGGCACGCAGTCGCAGTCCCAAGTGGCCGCCTCACTCCAAATGCCACGCTGGACAGAAGTGATGGTGGAGCGATCTCCACGGAACGACAAACCCAATTGGTCGTAGGCCGTCACGTCTTGCGCAACGTCTTCAGAGGCATTGGCTTGCCAAGCCTCCACGGCATCGTCAATGATGTGTGGGGGTGTCTGGGCAAATGGAAGTTCTGCTTGGCCCCACATGACGAGGGTGGCGAAGAAGAACAGGGGGGTAAGAATTGCTCGCATGGCAAAAATCTGATAGGGTTCGTCTTCGCGTTACGTGCCTCTCTCGAAAAAGGTTACAATTCGAAAGGGGTGTTGTATTTTTGTGGCGCAATCCACGCAA
>WTJL01000039.1 GCA_011524845.1 Flavobacteriales bacterium
TGGCTGCGACCGCATCCAACATGAAGGTGAACGACGAGGTGATTCGCCAGCAAGCTCACAAGGCCGCCAAGGCCAAGGAAGCCGCTGAGGCCATCGCATCCAAGCTCGAAGGTTTGAACCTCAAGCTCGGCGCCAAGGCCGGCGAAAGCGGAAAGATCTTCGGATCCGTCAACTCGATCCAATTGGCCGACGCCATCCAAGGTGCTGGCTACGACATCGAGCGCAAGCAAATTCACCTTGCGGACGACACCATCAAGGAACTCGGCTCTTACGAGGCCACCATCAAGCTTCACAAAGAAGTGGTGGTCACCGTCAAATTTGACGTGGTCGCAGAGTAATCCTTGCATCCAATGCATTGAAAAGCCCCGCCTTGAGCGGGGCTTTTTCGTGCACAACACTTCGTGCCAGTCGCGCACCTCTCCCTCCCCCTGCCCCGTACCTTTGGACCATGAGCGCGTTCAAACTCGACAGTCCATTCAAGCCCACGGGAGATCAACCGGAGGCGATTCGACAGTTGGTGGAAGGCGTGAACGAAGGCAACGAACACCAAGTTCTGCTCGGGGTCACCGGTTCTGGAAAAACGTTCACCATGGCGAACGTCATCGCCGAGACCCAACGCCCCACCTTGGTTCTGAGCCACAACAAAACCCTGGCGGCTCAGCTGTACAGCGAGTTCAAGTCCTTTTTCCCCGACAACCTCGTCGAGTACTTCGTCAGCTACTACGATTACTACCAACCTGAGGCGTTCATTCCGTCGTCGAACACCTACATCGAGAAGGACCTTCAGATCAACGACGAAATTGAAAAACTGAGACTGTCGGCCACCTCGGCCCTGCTCAGTGGGCGACGCGACGTCATCGTGGTCGCGAGCATCAGCTGCATCTACGGCATTGGCAACCCCGTGGAGTTTCACAAAAATGTCGTGGGACTTGAGGTGGGGCAACGCATCACGCGAAACGACCTGCTTCACCGCCTTGTGACCAGCTTGTACAGCCGAGCGGTGAGCGACTTCAAACGCGGGAATTTTCGGGTCAAAGGGGACACGGTGGACATCCATTTGGCCTACGCTGACCACGCACTACGGGTGGAGTTTTGGGACGACGAAATCGAACGGCTGTCCACGATTGACCCGGAGAGCGGCCAGCAGCTCCACGCCTTTGAGAGCATCAACATCTACCCGGCCAACCTTTTTGTCAGCAGCAAGGAGACGACCAACACCGCCGTTTGGGAGATTCAACAAGACCTCGAGAAACAAAAAACCTTCTTCAACGAGCAGTCGCGGTTCCTCGAGTCCAAACGTCTGGACGAGCGAACGCTGTACGACCTTGAGATGATCAAGGAAATCGGGTTTTGCTCCGGAATTGAAAACTATTCGAGGTACTTCGACCGCCGGCAGCCGGGCGAGCGTCCCTTCTGCTTGCTGGATTACTTCGCCAAAGACTTCCTTGTGGTGATTGACGAGAGCCACGTCACCGTGCCCCAGATCGGGGCGATGTTTGGCGGAGACCGCTCCCGCAAAGTGACCCTCGTCGACCACGGATTCCGCTTGCCCTCCGCCCTGGACAACCGCCCGCTGACCCACGAAGAATTCGACGGAATCGTCAACCAGACCATTTACGTCTCTGCGACCCCCGCGGACTACGAATTGGAGCGTGCCGAAGGCGTGGTCGTGGAACAAGTCATTCGCCCCACTGGACTGCTGGACCCGCCCATTGACGTGCGTCCATGCGACCATCAGGTCGACGATTTGGTCGTGGAAATCCGGAAAACGCTGGCGAACGACGAGCGCGTGCTCGTGACCACATTGACCAAACGCATGGCCGAGGAATTGACCAAATACCTTGACCGTTTGAGCATCAAGTGCCGGTACATTCACTCGGACGTGAAGACCCTCGACCGCGTGGAAATCCTGCGTGAATTGCGCGACGGCGCCATCGATGTGTTGGTGGGGGTCAACCTTCTTCGGGAGGGGCTGGACCTTCCAGAGGTGAGCCTTGTGGCCATCATGGATGCTGACAAAGAAGGCTTCTTGCGCAGCAACCGAAGCCTGACCCAAACGGCTGGACGTGCGGCCCGAAATGTCAATGGCCGCGTCATCATGTACGCAGACAAGGTCACGGACAGCATGGCCCAAACCATTGAAGAAACCGCCCGGAGACGGGCCAAGCAGGTGGCCTACAACGAAGCGAACGGACTTGCGCCACAGCAGATCCGCAAAGAGAAGCGCACGCTGTTTGAACAGAGCGAAGCAGTGACCAACCGGCCCAAGAACTACGCCGCGGAACCGGACCACGCTCCCCTCGCCAGCACCGACCCCATTGTTCAATCCATGGGTGCAGCAGACTTGGACAAATTGCTGGCCAAGACCAAGCGCGACATGGAGCGTGCGGCCAAAGCCATGGAATTCATGGAAGCTGCGCGCCTCCGAGATGAACTCCACGCCCTGGAAGCACGTCGCAAAGAGCTTGCGAAGTAAGTTTGACACATGTCGCTTCGGGTCCTTCCAATGTTTTGCGTCCTGAGTCTCTTGGGCGCATGGTGGACGGGGTGCTCGTCGGCCGAACCCACGGTGGCGGAATCGCCCCAAGTCGAAGATCCGTCCGCGGAATCGTGGCCTGAAGTGCCGTTCACCCTTCTGTCGGTGAGCGTTGTGGGCGACAGCCTGACGGCCGTCGTGCAATACGGAGGAGGATGCGGTTCGCACGCCTTTTTCCTTGACGCCCGAGGCCCCATGCTGAAAAGCCTTCCACCCAAGCAACCCCTGCGGCTGGTCCATCGTTCTTCCGGCGACCCTTGCCGGGCCTTGGTGCTGGACACTGTGCGACACGACCTCACTCCTTTTCGAGGCACCCCGCACGGCACCACCATCCTGACCCTCGAATCATGGGACCCAGACCTGCCTTATACCTACCGTTGAAACCACACGCATGACCCGTTTTTTCACCCTCCTTTCCATCGTTGCCTTGCTGGCTGCGACCCCTGCTCAAGCCCAAATCACATACGGCGGCAGCCCGTGGTCGCCCTCTTGGAATCAAGACGTTGTCGCCTTGCCCGCCATTGACCGTGCCGCGCTTCAAGCCGAAGACGACGTCACGGACCGTTTCAAAGAGGCGCCTTGGCGGTTTGGGGTCGAGCACGACGTCCAGCTCAACGCCGTGGACCACGGCGCGTGGAGCGTCGAACAAGGACACCGCGTCTGGCGCTTGGCATTGGAAGCCGAAGGAGCCACAGGCATGTCTGTCCGGTTCGATGCGTTTCGCGTGCCCAAGGGCGGAACATTGTTTCTTGCCGCGGCCGACGGCAGCGACTTCATTGGCGCCCTCGACCACCGCAACATGAAAGACTGGGGCGGACTGGCGACTGGATTTTTGGCGTCGGAACGCGTGGTCATCGAATACCGCCAACCCATTGAGGTGGCGGAGATGCCCGACTTGTCGATCGACCAAGTGGTCCAAGGCTACCGCGCCCTCAGCGGCTGGCCCCACGGCGAACACCGCGGTCCCTTTGGCAACAGCGGAGACTGCAACATCAACGTCAACTGTCCGGAAGGGGCCACTTGGGCCACCGAAAAGCGCAGTGTGGCCTTGATCGTTCAAGGTGGCTTCGCCGTGTGCACCGGTGCACTCGTCAACAACACCGCCAACGATGGAACCCCTTACTTCTTGACGGCCAACCACTGCTTGGGCAACCCTGGAAACTGGGTGTACTACTTCAACCACGAGTCCGCCACATGCACGGGCAACAACGGCCCCACCAACCAAAGCATCAGCGGAGGGACCTTGCTCGTGAACAGCAACCAGTCGGACGTGGCGTTGATCGAATTGAGCCAAACCCCGCCGGCCGCATACAACGTGCAATACGCCGGCTGGGACCACTCCGGCAACACCCCCACCAGCGCGGTGGGCATCCACCACCCCTCGGGCGACTTGAAGAAGATCTGCTTCGAAGACGACAGCCCCACCCAACAATCTGCGGGAGGCGCAGCCGTGTGGTACATCAGCGAATGGGAATTGGGCGTCACGGAAGGCGGCTCCTCGGGCTCTCCCCTCTTTGACCAAAACCACCGCGTCATTGGCCAACTCTACGGAGGGGCGGCGGCGTGCGCCGGCAGCGTCAACAACGGACAAGCGGACTGGTACGGCCGGTTCGATGTCAGCTGGGGGCTTGGACTGGACGAATACCTCGATCCTGCTGGAACGGGATCTGCGGTGTGGGATGGGTACCCCGACGGGGCCATTTCCTTCACCAACGATGCCGGGGTCAACATCACGGGTGCCCCTGACGGGGTCTTGTGTGGCCAAGAGCAGGTGGTCATCGAAGTGACGTTGACCAACACAGGTGAAAACACCCTGACCAGCTGCATGCTCGAATACAGCATCAACGGAGGCGCCACCCAACAGCAATCCTGGGCAGGCTCTTTGGCGCAATTTGAAACCGACGTAGTCACGTTGCCCGCCTTCACCTCTCAAGGTGGCACCAACACCGTCGAAGTCAACGTCACCACCCCCAACGGTGTGACCGACGAAAACACGTTGAACAACACCACCACCGTGGAATTCACCTCTTACGAAGGTCCCACCTACAACTACACCTTGACCTTGGTGCTGGACGATTACGGAAGTGAAACGTCGTGGACCCTCAAGCGTTTGGGCCAAACCTTGTACGAAGGCGGACCCTACGAGGACGGCACAGACGGCGAAGTGGTGACGGTGGATTTCTGCCTCGAAGAAGGGTGCTACCAATTCCGGATTTCAGACAGCTACGAAGACGGCATTTGTTGCGACTACGGTGAAGGCAGCTGGACCATCACCGACCCCAACGGCACGGTCGTCGACACGGGGGGTGAGTTTGGGGCCTCCGAGCAGATTCAATTCTGCGCGGACGAAACCCTCGGACTGGAACAGCTCGAAGGGAACGCCCTCAAAGCCTTCCCCGTGCCCACCTCTGCAGAGGTCACTTTGGTCTGGCCGGAAGCTCAAGGTGCGGTGCGCATCTTGGACCTCGTGGGCCGCACGGTCGTGGACGCTCAAGTCACTGGCGCACGCGCCACGTGGGACACGTCTGCATGGGCGGAAGGCACGTACGTGGTGGAGTGGCGCGGCGCTGAAGGCAACGTCCAAGTGACGCGCATCTCGGTCGCCCGATAAGCCATGTGGCTGTCCCTTCTCGGCGCCGGCATCCAAGGAGCTTGGGCATGGACATGGGACGGCGCAACCGCACAAGAACCTGCAAGTCAAGGCGAACTGCCAGCGTCGTGCTCGGTGGTCGTGTGCTGCCACAACGAAGCGCACCGAATGGCTCGCCTGGCGGAACACCTCCGGCCTGCCCTGGACCACGCAGAGGGCTTGGGCATGGTGGTGACGGTGGTGGCCGTGAACCACGGCAGCACAGACGACACCCAACGCGAGTTGGAGAACGTGGCTGGACTCGACGCGCGGTGGCACGTGGTCTCCATGCCTCGAACACAGGCCAGCAAAAAAGAAGCTTTGAACGCGGCCATGGACGCGGCCACAGGTGACGTTCGGGTCATGACCGATGCCGATTGTGTTCCATTGGATGTCTCGTGGCTGAGCCACATGGCGCGCGGCGCCAACGCCATGTGGGACGTCTGTGTGGGAATCAGCCTGCCCGTCGAACCGTCCCACGGACGCCTTGGATGGTTGGCGCGTTGTCAACGCCTCGAAGCGCGGCGGTTGGCGCAACGTGCCACAGGTGCTGTGGACGCGGGACGCCCCTATCTGGCGTTTGGTCGAAACATGGCTGTGACCGCTCACATGTGGGCACGCGTGGGCGGATTTGACGGCCACACGCACGTGCCCTCTGGAGACGACGATCTGTGGCTTCAAGAAGCCACGCGACAAGGCGCCCGCGTCTCCGTTCACCCCGTTCGAGAAGCCCAAACCGCGTCGGAATGGCCCGACTCATGGGGTGAATGGAGGCGACAAAAAACCCGGCATTTCACGGCCAGTCCGTCGTATCCCTGGCAGGTCAAAGCACGGTTGTTGGTTCCAGGATTGGGGTGGACGCTTTTGGCCGCGGGGGTTGTCCACAATCCCTCGGGGACATCCGTCGCCCTTGCGGGGTTCGCATTGTTGAGTCGCGCACTTACCTTCGGGATGTTCTTGCACCGCGCAGGCTTGCCGGGCCGCGACGCATGGGAACTCCTGCTGGAGCCCGTGGTGAGCGCCTTTCGGGTTTGGGCTTGGTGGAAAGGCTCAACCTCTGAATCGACCCCATGGAAGTGAATCCCAACCTCTCCGAGAAAGCGCAATACGACTATGCGCTTGTGCTTCGCGCCACGAAGGAGAAGGACCAAAAAGCCTACGCCGAGCTCATGCAACGGTACGAAGGCGCCATCTTCCATTTGATCAACCGCATGGTCTTCAGCGAGGACGATGCCGAGGATTTGACCATCGAGACGTTCACCAAAGCGTTCAAGCGGTTGCACCAGTACACCCCAGCGTTTGCCTTCTCGACTTGGCTGTTCAAAATCGCGTCGAACCACACGATTGACTTCATCCGGAAAAAGCGCATCAACGCCCTGTCCCTCGACCGTGGATTCACGAACGACGAAGGCGACCGCATGGAAATCAGCGTCAAGGACGACGGACTCGATCCCATGGAAGCCCTTCAGAAGCAGGAGCGCATCGAGCGCATGCGTGAGGTCGTGGCCCAGCTGAAAGACCGTTACCGCCGCTTGGTCGAATTGCGGTACTTCGAAGAGAAGAGCTACGACGAGATTTCCGAGGAACTCAACCTCCCCTTGGGCACTGTCAAGGCACAATTGTTCCGTGCCCGCGACATGATGGCCAAAATCCTCGAGTCCTCCCGCGAAACCATCTGACACGGTCCCCATGGCCGCACGCGACGTCGTTCTCCCCCACTTTCCCGACCTGACTGTTGACCAACTTGGCCAGATGGACGCCATCGCCGAGACGGTGTGGGACTGGAACCAGCGCATCAATGTCATCTCGCGCAAAGACCCCCACGTGATGGAGCGTCACGTCTTGCACAGCTTGGGCATTGCGAAGGTGATGCGGTTCGCCCCTGGGAGCCGCATTTTGGATGTGGGAACGGGCGGTGGATTTCCCGGGTTGCCTTTGGCGGCGATGCATCCCGACTCTGAATTTGTGCTGTGCGACAGCATCGGCAAAAAGATCAAAGTGGTTCAGGCGGCCGCCGACGCGGCGGGCCTGAAGAACGTGACGGCCGTGCATGCCCGTGCCGAAGATGTGGAAGGCACCTACGACTTTGTGGTGAGTCGCGCCGTCACGCGAATGGCCAGCTTTCTCACTTGGCTGGACGGCAAAATCGAATCTCGCACCGCCAACGAACTGCCCAGCGGAGTGCTGTATTTGAAGGGCGGAGATTTGACCGAAGAACTCCGTGAAGTCGAGGCGCCTTGCACTGTGGCTCCATTGAACACCTGGTTCAAAGACGAATTCTTCGAGACCAAGCTCGTGGTTCACGTGGACTTGACCACTTGACGTTGCCTCCCTACATCTGAGGCAAAAAGAAGAGGGCCCTAGGGCCCCCTCCGTAACCTGCAAGAAAATTGAAACCAACATGGCCGTTGACCATGTCGAAAGAAAGACGAGTGTCAAAAGCAAGGGTTGCCTTCCAACCTTGAAAAAAATTCACGAGGCCATCTTCACACCCTCTACCTACTGAAATACAGTGCCTTAAAACTCAAACCGATACCCCACACCGCGAATGGAATGGAAGTGTTGGGGGTGTTTGGGGTCCTTTTCGAAGGTCTTCCGGAAGGCGAGAATGAAGTTGTCGATGGTGCGGGTGGAAGGCAAGATGTCGTAGCCCCACACCAGTTGCAAAATGTCCTCGCGGCTCACCACCTGGCCTTGTCGTCCGATGAGCAGCTTCAGCAACATGGCTTCCCGCTTCGACAGTTTGCGCGTCGACCCATCGTGTCCTTTCGCCTGAAACGCGACGAAATCCACCTCGCCCCCACCGATCGTCGCCTGTTTGAGTTGGGTCCAGGCGTCGGAAGGGGTTTGGTCCATCAAGCGGTCCAAACGAAGAAGCAGTTCTTCCATCAGAAAAGGCTTGCCCAAGTAATCGTTGGCCCCCAAACGAAGGCCTTCCACTCGGTCAGGCCCCTCGTTGCGCGCCGTGAGGAACAAAATCGGCGTCTCGATGCCTTCCAATCTCGCCGTGCGACACACCGCGAAGCCATCCATTCCCGGCATCATCACATCCAAAATGGCGGCGGCAAACCTCTGGGTTCTCAGCGCCTCAAGGGCATCCGTGCCGTTGTCGACCTCCACCACTTTGTGCCCTTCTCCCCTCAAATTCAACGACAGCATCTGCCGCAGAGACGCCGTGTCCTCGGCGAGGAGCAAACGTGCGGGGGTCTGGTTTGGTTGTACTTTTGACATGATGGACGACGCAAAGATGACGAGGCTTAGCGAAATTGGAAAGAACACCATCGCCGAGGCCCTTGGAATGGAAATCACCGAGGTGGGAGATGGCGTCGTTCGCGGCAAACTGCCTGTTGATTCTCGAACACATCAACCCTACGGTTTGTTGCACGGCGGCGCGAGTGTGGTGCTCGCGGAAACGCTGGGTTCCGTGGGGTCGCACATGCTCGTGGAAGGCTCCGGCAAAGGAGCGGTTGGCATTGAGGTCAACGCAAACCACGTCAAAGGCGTGCGCTCCGGCTGGGTGCATGGAACGGCAACCTTGACGCACCGAGGCGGTCGCCTCCACGTGTGGAACATCGACATTCGGGACGACGAGGGCGACCTTGTTTGCACGTCCAGACTCACCGTGATGATCGTTCCTCGCCGTGACTGAGACGTTTTTTGACGACGCGCCTCGCTCGACCTCCGAAGCTCCAAAAGCCATGGGGACTGAACCACGTCTGTGGTGGCGTCCACCCGGCCACCACGAGGTCTTCACGCTCATTCCTGACGGCTCGGGCACCAGCACCTTTCACTTTGTCCCGTTTGACCCCTTGCAGGGGGCGCCAGAGATGACGTGGAAGGGGCACGCGGTTCGAACCGAAGCTCCCAAAGCCGGTACGCTTCCTCATGGGTTGACCTCTGAGGTCAAATCCACGACCAAGGAAGACCACGTCGCCAACGTCCGGGATGCCCTCGCAGCCATCGAAGCGGGAGAATTGGACAAGGTGGTGGTCAGCCGAGCGCAGGTGCTGGACGAATCGGCCGCTCCTGAGGTGGTGTTCCAAAGACTTTGCCACATGCACCCGCGGGCTTTGGTCTATTTGATGCACCATCCTGCCGAGGGCACGTGGTGTGGCGCCACGCCTGAACTGTTGTTGCGCGCACAGCAGCACGATGTGGATACGGTGTCGCTTGCAGGCACCCGTCGCGACGGATCGGAGGCGGCGTGGACCGACAAGGAACGCCAGGAGCAGCAAGTGGTCACCGACCACATCCTGGATGTCCTGAAGACCTGCGGCGCCACGGACGTCACGCTCAACGGCCCACACGACAAACGCTACGGCGCTTTGGTCCATCTCGAGACGCGCATTTCTGCGCATTTTGACGGGGACCTCCATCCCTTGGCGAAGGCCCTCCACCCCACCCCTGCGGTGTGTGGACGTCCCGTGGAGAAGGCCGCCGCGTTCATCCGCTCCAAAGAGCAACACAACCGCACGTACTACGCAGGATTTCTCGGGTGGTCTTCGCCCCTTGGTTGCGCGTACTACGTCAACCTTCGCTGCGCGCACTGGGCAGCCAACGGAGTAATCTTGTTCGCTGGAGGCGGAATCGTGGCCGGCTCTGTCCCTGACGCAGAGTGGTCAGAGACCGAAGCGAAGCTCCAAAGCTTCGCCCCCGCCTTCCTCCCGTAAGGTCCACGTACCTTCGCGGCATGCAAAAGAGCAGCTCTCACCCTGCGGCGGCGGTCCTCGCCTCCGTGCTTGCTGAACAGGGAGTTCGGCATGCCGTGGTGAGTCCTGGGTCGCGAAACGCCCCCCTCGTGCTGGCCTTGCACCACCACCCGGACATCGCGGTGCACGTCACCATCGACGAACGGGCCGCAGCGCACCACGCCTTGGGCTTGGCCCTGGCCACTTGGACGCCCGTGCCTGTGGTGTGCACCTCCGGAACAGCTGCGCTCAACCATGGACCTGCCCTTGCAGAAGCCTTTCACGCCCGCATCCCCTTGCTCAGCATCACCGCCGACCGACCTCAGGACGTCGTGGGCCGGGGACATGGCCAAACCTTGACCCAGACAGGTGTTCACGCCGCCCATGTCGTGCACCACGACGTGCTCGACGAATCGATCATGGACGTGAAGACGCTCACCCAAAGGGCGCGACAGGCCTTGCACCAAGCGCTGGAGGGAGGACCCGGACAGTCCGCAGGTCCCGTGCACCTCAATGTGCCTTTCGACGAGCCCTTGTACGATCTCGCCCCTGCTCCTGACCTTCCTCAAGCCGAAGGAGATGAGGAGAGGAACTCCGAAGCGAATGGCCTGGAGGTGCCCGAAGCATTGGCCGATTGCATGGCCCGTGGTCGTGTGATGGTGGTGGCTGGGCCCCGGCCCGCAGCTGCCCATCAAGGCCAGGAAGGCATGCTGGACATTGGATGGCCCTGCCTTGCAGAACGCGGGGCAGCTGTTCAAGGCCCCCACGTGATCCACGGCGCAGAAAGGCTCCTTCGCCAAGGCCAATGGCCAGCCGAGCTGATGCCTGAAGCCATTGTCACGGTGGGGCTTCCCCCCATGTCCAAGGCGCTGAGAAACGCGCTGAAAGAACTACCCCACTGGCATGTTGGAGAAGACCTCCCCGGGGAAGGACAAGGCTGGGACGTGTGGAAGACCCTGCGCGGGTCTGCACCCC
>WTJL01000175.1 GCA_011524845.1 Flavobacteriales bacterium
ACCCCAAAGGCCAAGGCGCCACCGAGCAGCACA
Organism: Flavobacteriales bacterium; assembly: GCA_011524845.1. GTDB lineage: Bacteria > Bacteroidota > Bacteroidia > Flavobacteriales_D > Sanyastnellaceae > UBA11663. Next base: position 34 of record WTJL01000175.1, read on the forward strand.
AAGAAGCTCAGGAAGCCCATGAACAAGACCTTCCACATGTGGCCGTTGGTCCAAGTGAGCCTCCAGCTTTCTTTCAACGCCGCTTCCGCTCCCATCTCGGGGTGGTCTTGAAGGACGTAAAAGGTTTGGGACAGCCCAATGGCGGCAACGATGCCAGGGATGACGAGCAACACCGTTCCCATCAACACGAGCACGGCAAGAAGCAACGACGCAATCAGCGTGGGCAAAAAGTGACGGAATCCGTCAAAATACATGTCGACGCTGGGCACATGGCCGCGGTAAATCAGCACCATCACCCGACTCATCCCAAAGGCCAAGGCGCCGCCCAACAACAGGGAGCCCAGGCCAAATCCAACGGACGACAAGACCGACGTCAAGATGCCGTTGAGCACACAAATGGCCATGGCAAGAAGCCATTGGTTTCCGAGGGCGTCCCATGCACGGGACAACAGGTCAAGGTTGGATCGCATGTCGTAAGGTTTGGGGCAAAATACTCCCCAATCCCATGACCATGCGACTCCAGGTCTGCCTAGAAATGCAAAGGGCTCAGCCCTCGTTGCCAAACACCGTCAAGAACACAAGCAGGTCGGTGGTGGTCACGGCGCCGTCTCCGTCGAGGTCCCCTTGCACCTGGCAGGAGGTGATTTCACACGATCCGTCGTCGAACGCCGCTTCAGGGTTGTAGTTGCACGCAAAGTCGTAGGTGCAGCCTCCGATCTCCACGACGATTTGGGCTTCTGGAATCATTAAGGTGGCGCCTGCGTACTGGTCGCCGCTGGAGCTTGTCGACCCACCAGCCGCCAAGCCAGAGGCGTAGATGGTCACGTCGCCCCCTGTCGCAGGTGCCGTCCAATCCACGGTGAACGTGTTGGTCGTGCTGGACGAGTTGTGCTCAAAGATGTGGCGCGCACCCACCGCTTCCAGCTGGGTGTTGGGCGAAGGGTTGGTGAATGTCCCAGCATTGCCTCCCATGGCGTCGACGGCTGTGGCTTGCATGCCAAAGCGCGGCGACGTTCCATTGATGGCCACCTCCAACACGTACTGCTCGCCGGGGAGGTACTCGGCCACCGCTTGACCTGAGTTGGGATCCAGCACCGTGATGTCCACGGACGCGTTGTAGTTGCCTCCGCCGTGGCACAGGTTGCAGGTGGTGCCTGCGCCGAGCTCGCCCGTTCGGTTTTGGTTTTGGATTTCAGCCACGCCGCTGCTGCTGGACATGAGGGCCAAACCAAGCACACCTGTGCCGAGAAGAAGGGAGAGTTGAGTGCGGTTCATCGCGAAAGGATTGGGGTTGGATTCAGAGGTTGAGTGGTGCACCTCTGAAGACATCGTCTCGCAAGGCGTTCCACCCTTAAAGTACAACAAACAAGGGACTGGTGTTCAGTCCCTTGTCCATTCTTCCATGCAAAGGTTTCCGACGTCAGAAGTCCATGCGGTAGAAGAAGATGGGCAAGAAGCCCAGCTGGTACTCCTCCCGGACGGAATTCTCCGAGGCGTCGTCCGGCGCGTACGTCAACTTCAGAATGTTTTCCGTGCCCAAGATGTTGACCCAGTCGATGCCCAATTCATGGGTCGTCGACGGACGGTTCCACGTCAGGTTGGTCTTCAGGTCAAACCGGAAGTAGTCGTCGAACTGCAACGTGTTGCGCGTGGCGTCGTCCCACACCAATTCCCGCATGCGGTCGGACTGTTCTTCGTCGACCTCGCCGTACCACCGCCCGCCTGCCATGGTGCACTTGGCACCGGTGACGAGGCTGAACGACGTGCCGAGTTTCCACTCCTTGCTCGCCAGTGCATTCCACGCGTAACGGCCGTTGAAGTCCGTGTTGCGGAAGATGCCGTCGGCGCCCGTGTATTTGGCGTCGAACAGACTCCCCGTGAAGAGCACAAACCAGCCGTCGCGGAACGCGCGGGCGAGGGTGAGCTCCACCCCGTAGTTTCGGCCTTGGCCTCCGTTCACCAAGGAATCCGGGAAGAGACGGTCGAAACCGCCGCCGGCGTTGATGAGGGAGTAGCTCATGTTGGCCGCGCCCCACGCCGTCGTCGAATCCGCCACGGGAATGTCGTAGAGGTGCTGGAAATAAGCCTCGGCCTTCATCGACCACAGATCGCCCAGACGCCGGGACATGCCCACCACTGTGTGCAAGCTCTTGGTGAAGTCCATGTTGGCGTTGGGCGTCAACAGCGGTTCCCCGTTGGAGGGGTACGGCGCAGGGGACGTGGCGTAGAGGTACGGGGTCTGCATTTGGCTGTGCAGTCCGGCGCCTGCCGACCATGCCGTCCCTCCTGCCGTGACGTATTGCGCACCCAGACGCGGTTCCAGAAGCGAGGTGGCGCCGCTGCGCGTGTCTGCCATCGCATGGAGACCCGCGGTGACCGTCCACGCCTCTGAGGGGCGCCACTTGACCTGGGCAAAGGGTTGAAGCAGCAACGACGTCATGTCCGAATCCCAACGGCGCCCAAAGTCGCCCAACGTCAACGTGCTGTCTTGCATGTTGGGATCGGGCACCCACACAAACGGGCGGATGCTGTCGTTGAACGCCCACAACATGGCGTCCGCATTCAAACCAAACCGCAACGAGGCGGTGCCTTTGTCCACCTCCAATTT
>WTJL01000211.1 GCA_011524845.1 Flavobacteriales bacterium
GAACGATCACGTAGTTGCCTGCAGCATCGCCAGCCGTGGTCTCGCTGGACACTTCGATCGTCACCTCACCGCAGTTGTCGGACGCCGTGGCGTCGTCCATGGGCATCTCATCCGAGCATTCGACGGTGTAGTCCGTAGGGACGAAGGTGAATTCCGGAGCCGTGTCGTCGACGATGGAGATGAGCTGAACGGCGCTTGAGGTGTTCCCCTGGGCATCGGTGGCGATGAACGTTCGTGTGAGCAGGTGTTCGCTGGGTCCCACTTCCAATTCCAAATCGTCGACGACCTCCAAGGTGACGGAAGAACAGTTGTCTTCCGCGACGGCAAGGTTGAGAGGCACCTCTTCCTCACACGACAAAATGAGGTCCGAGGGGATCGTCGTGAATGTGGGGGAAGTGGTGTCCACAAATTCCACCGTTTGGGCGATCGATGCGGTGTTGCCGCAAGCGTCGCTGGCGATGTGAAGGACGTTCAGCACGTAGGCGCCAGTGGAGGGGTCTCCAACGGTCTCTGTGGTCATGTTCCACACGACGTCGGAACAGTTGTCCGAGGCGTCCAACGTGGGAGGAATCCATTCGTCGTCGCATTCCAACACGGGTTGGTCTACCGTGGAGGAGATGACGGGTGCGGTGAGGTCGCGAACGGAAATGGTTTGCATCGCATCGGCCATGTTTCCGCAGGCGTCTGTGACGGTGAAGGTGCGAACGATGTCGTAGTTCGACGCACATCCCAAGAAGGTGGTGTCCACGCTTTCTGACACCTCGAAGGAGGAACAATCGTCCGCTGCCACTGCCTCTTCGTACACAGGAGCCTCGTCGCAGCTGAGGGTTTGGTCCTCGGGGACAAACGTGAAGTAGGGCAGGTCGTTGTCAGTGACGGTCACGGTTTGGATTTCCAAGACTGTGTTGCCGCACAAATCCGTCGCCATGAAACGACGTTCAAGGATGTATTCCTGCGGGCAGCTGGTGGGAGGCAACGAATTGAAAATGGCGATGTTGATGTCCTCTTCTGCCGTGCAATTGTCGGTGGCGGTGGCAGGGGGGTAGACGAAGCTGCTTCCGCAGGGCAAAATCACATCGTCCGGCAAATTCAAGACGGGAGGGGTGAGGTCCCGAACCTGGATGGTTTGGGCTCCCGTGGTTGTGTTGCCACACAAGTCAGAGCTGCTGAAGGTTCTGTGCACCGTGTACTCTCCCGGGCAATCTCCTTCCTCCACCACGGGATCCCCCTCTGTCACGGGCAGGATGCCGTCGCACGCGTCCACTGCGGTGGCTTCTTCGTACACCAAGGTCTCGCTGCAGCTCAATGTGGCGTTGTCAGGGACGGACAATTCAGGGCCGATCTCGTCCACCACGGTCACCACTTGCACGTGTTGGGCAGTCAATCCACAACCATCCGTGGCGGTGAAGGTGCGGGTTCGCGTGAATTCACTGGGGCAGGCGCCGTTGACGAAGAGTTCGTCCACGGTCAGGGTGGCCGAGCTGCAGTCGTCGATGGCGGTGACGGTGTTCAACGCGTCGAGTTCCTCCAAATCGACGGGGCAGTTCAACGTGTAGTCGACGGGCACGTCTGTCAAGGACGGCGGGGTGTCGTCTGTCACGTCAACGGCCCCTTGAATTTGGTCGAAACCCAACAGGTTGCCGATGAAGAATTCCACCATGGCGTCGTTGTCTGACGCGCAGATGGAGTGGCTTTCCTCGCATGCCGTGAACTCATGAGACGTCGTGCCCATGCCGCCGTAAATGGTGCCTCCAACACATGTGGACCAGGCGAACGTTCCACCAAGGCCGTTTCCGTTGTGGATGCCGTTGGCGCCATTGCCCTCTTGGAAGGGGTAGCTCTCAACGGAATTGGAGCTTTCGAGGTAGAGGACATGCCCTGTCAAGGATCCTTCACCCACGAGTTTGCTGATGTGCGGCTTGATTTGCCAAATGGTCCAGCCGTCCACGTCTCCCGGTCCAGCAGCGACGTCGTTCACTTGGCCACCCGCGGCCGTCCAAGCCGCTCCCGACGTTCCTTGGGTGAAGTAGAAGTCCACCTCGAATTGTGCGTTGACGTTGTTGACGTTTCGAACGGTTCCTTGAAGTCGGGCGACGTTCTCGGGGTAGACCGTCCACGTCAGACCATCTGCAGTTTCGTTGAAGTGGTTGGACGTGGCGAGGCCCGTCGCGGTGAAGTCACCGATTTGAAAGCTGCCGAGCGATGCGGGGAGTCCCACCGACCGCTCCGCCGTGCAGCTGGAGGTGCTTCCTGTGGTGTATTTGAAAATGCTCGCCCAATATCCTTCGGTGCAGTCCGTGTTGAACGCTGGAAAATTCGGCAAGGCCTGCAGAGGGTCACCCTCTGAGCAAGACATCTGAACCGTTTCGAGAGATTCAGGCACAAACGACAGGGAGCAAGACTCGCATGTGGTTTGGGCATGAAGGAAAGGGCCCGACGTGAACAGGGCCACAGCGCCGAAGGCGATAAAACGTCTCATGTGGTTGGGCATGTGCTGGTTAATGCGCGCGCGTCAAACGATAATTTACATAAAATTATACGATTTTTCGCGACCCAGCCAAGCCTAGGTGGAAAACTTCCCGTGGTATGCGAACAAAACGATGCCCGCGGCCACTCCAACGTTCAA
>WTJL01000123.1 GCA_011524845.1 Flavobacteriales bacterium
AGTTCCACACGTCGAGCTCCGTCCAGTTGTTCAGCGGGAAGACGCGGAAGTGCTCTCCTGGCGCGTGCATCCCGTTGAAGAGGTTCCACAGCTCGGGACGCTGGTTCTTGGGATCCCACTGGCTGAAATCGTCGCGGTGGGAGAAGAAGCGCTCTTTGGCACGTGCTTTTTCTTCGTCGCGACGTGCCCCACCGATGCAGGCATCGAACTGGTGTTCTTCGATGGTGTCGATGAGGGTCGTGGTTTGAAGACGGTTGCGGCTTGCGTTGGCACCTGTTTCCTCTTGGACTTTGCCAGAGTCGATGGTGGCCTGAACGCTGCCCACAATGAGGCGGGCCCCAAGTCGTTCGACGAGGTTGTCACGAAACTCGATGGTTTCAGGGAAGTTGTGGCCCGTGTCGATGTGGACGAGCGGCATCGGGATGCGACCCGGCGCAAAGGCCTTGGCCGCGAGGTGGGTCACGACAATGCTGTCCTTTCCTCCAGAAAAAAGGATCGCAGGTCGGTCGAATTGAGCCGCGACTTCACGCAGCACATAGATGGACTCGGCTTCGAGTTCCGTCAAATGATCGAGGTTGTAGGTCGAGTCGCTCATGAGTCTTGTGCGGTCGCGTTCGTGTCGTTGGTTTGGTCCTCTCGGCCCAAGCGGCCGTAGCGAAACCACGCCCGTTCGTGAAAGTAATACAGCAGGGTCTTGGACGCCATTTCAAAGCCGCCAATGGTCAATCCCATGGCCGCGTCTCCTGACACAAGCCATCCGACAAGAACCGTGTCCACGGTTCCCACGACGCGCCAAGTGATGGTCTTGGCAAGGTGTCGTACGCGAGATTGTTTGGCATCCATAATCCTACAAATATAGTGGGGAATTAAATCGGTCGAGAGGTCACGGGTTCAAGTCCGTGATGCGATGGCATCCAAGACCTGTTGGAGGCTGTCCTCGACTGATTTTCCAGTGGTGTCGATGTCGATGAAGTTGTCCAGAGGCGCTTCGTAGTCGCTGGCGTGCTTTTCTTCTCTTCCGCGGGTTTCGGTGGTGTGGACGTACACCTCGGTCACCTGGGCGGTGGCCTTCAATTCCTCTCGGATGTCGCGGTAGGGGGCCACCAGGCTCACCACGACCGTTTGGCCTTTGGATTGGAGGTAATGGGCAAGGAGTTGGGCCCGTCGAATGTTGTTTTCGCGCCCGCCTCGGGAGTAGTCCGCATTCGTGGTCAAGGCGCGGAGGTCGTCGCCATCCACATGGAAGGCCTCGATGCCTTGAGAGGCCAAATGCGAAAGCATGGCCTTGGCCAAAGTGGTTTTGCCGTGACCGGGTTGGCCTGTGAACCAATAAATCATCCGACGGGTTGGGCGGCCTTGAGGGTCAAGGTTTGCTCACGGTCTGGCCCCACGCTCAGCACAGTGACTGGCACACCAACGGCTTCTTCGATGAACGCCACGTAATCGAGCAAGGTGGCGGGAACCTCTTCCAAAGACCGGATGCCCGTCAAGTCGCCAGGCCAGCCAGGAAGGGTCGTGTACACCGGTTCCACTTCATCGGGTTCGATGCCGAAGGGGAGGTGATCGATCTTTTCTCCTCGGTGCATGTAGTGGGTGCAGACGTGGATCTCGTCGAAACATCCAAGCACGTCGGCCTTCATCATGCACAATTGCGTGGCGCCGTTGACGTCCACTGCGTAGCGAAGCTGAGGAAGGTCGAGCCATCCGCAGCGACGTGGACGGCCTGTGGTCGCCCCAAATTCATGCCCTTCGGCGCGCATTTTTTCGCCCACTTCGTCGTGCAATTCGGTGGGGAAGGGGCCGGAGCCGACACGGGTGCAGTACGCTTTGAAAATCCCAAACACGTCCCCCACCCGGTTGGGGGCGATGCCCAATCCGGTGCACGCTCCCGCGCTGATGGTGTTGGACGAGGTCACGAACGGGTAGGTCCCAAAGTCGATGTCGAGCATGGTGCCTTGCGCGCCTTCTGCAAGAATGCGCTTGCCGGACTTCAGTGCGGCGTTCATGTCGTGCTCGGAGTCGATCAAGGTCAACCCACGCAAGAAGGCTATGGCGTCCAACCACTCGGCATCGTCGAGGGTGTATTCGAATCCGACAAACTGGGCGAGCATCGCCACATGCTTGTCGCGCAACGCGTGGTAACGCTCTTCGAAGTGGCTGCTTTCAATGTCCCCCACGCGCAAGCCGTTGCGTCCGGTCTTGTCCATGTAGGTGGGGCCAATGCCTTTGAGGGTGCTGCCGATTTTGGCCTTGCCTTTCGCGGCTTCGGAAGCTGCATCAAGCAACCGGTGAGTGGGCAGGATCAGGTGCGCTTTGCGGCTGATGGCCAGGTTCGCAGACACATCCACGCCAAGGTCCACCAACGCGTCGATTTCTTTCTTGAAGATGAGCGGATCGATGACCACCCCATTCCCCACGACGTTCAAGGTGTCCTCTCGGAACACGCCGCTTGGAATGGTGTGCAACACGTGTTTGATGCCATCAAACTCCAAGGTGTGTCCGGCATTGGGGCCGCCTTGGAACCGTGCAATCACGTCGTACTCCGGGGTGAGCACGTCCACGATTTTGCCTTTGCCTTCGTCGCCCCATTGGAGGCCGA
>WTJL01000074.1 GCA_011524845.1 Flavobacteriales bacterium
TGGACGGCTACGTGGCCCAAATCGACAAAATCTGCGACCTCGCCGACGCCTACGAGGCCATGGTCATGGTGGACGAATGTCACGCCACGGGCTTCATTGGCAAGACGGGCCGCGGCTCCATCGAACTTCGGAATGCGCTCGGTCGCGTGGACATCATCACCGGCACCCTCGGCAAAGCCATGGGCGGGGCGATGGGTGGTTTCACGACCGGCAAGCGCGAGATCATCGACATGCTGCGCCAGCGCAGCCGTCCCTACCTCTTTTCCAACTCCCTCGCTCCGAGCATCGTCGGTGCATCCATCGAGGTGTTCAAGATGTTGGACGAGACCACTGCATTGCGCGACACCCTCGAAGAGAACACCGCGTATTTCAAGGAAGGCCTCCGCAAGGCGGGGTTGCCGTTCAAAGACGGGGAATCGGCCATTGTTCCAGTGATGTTGGGCGACGCCAAGCTCTCTCAAGTGATGGCCAATGCCTTGCTAGACGAGGGCATCTACGTCATCGGGTTTTTCTACCCCGTGGTTCCCAAGGGCGAAGCCCGAATCCGCGTGCAACTCAGTGCAGCACACACGAAAGCGCACTTGGACCGTGCCTTGGTCGCCTTTGAAAAGGTGGGTCGGGAGCTCGGCGTGATTTCCTGAGCGACCGCGCGATGGCACCGTCCCCCCAACGCATTGTGGTCGTGGGCCGCGGCCTCGCTGGCGCCCTTGTGGCGTGGCGTTTCATGGAGCGCGGATGCCGTGTCGAATGGTGGGGAAATGGATCGCACAGCGCCTCTCGGGTGGCGGCAGGCATGTTCAACCCCGTGTCGTTTCGTCGCGTCGTGGAGGTGTGGAACGCTGGGCCTCATTTGGAGGCGATGCGACAGACCATCTGCGCGATGGAAGACGCGTTGGGACTCCAGGGGAAAGTGTTGCACGACGTTCCCGTGGCCAAGGTGTTTGCCAACGAAGACTACCGGGAGACGTGGGACGACCGTTGGGCCCAAAACCATGGCGTGTGCCAGTGGGCGTCCGTGGGAGAAGACCATGCGAACGTTGGAATCGACGCGGTGATGGGACCTGCCGGTGTGGGGCGTGTTCATGCATCTGGCTGGGTGGACGTTCCGACGCTGTTGGACGGCATGGAGCGGTTCCTCTCCGATCAAGGGCTGCTTCAAGACCGCGCCTGGTCGGTGGCGGACGGCGTTCCCTCAGGCGCGGATGCGGTGGTGGATTGCAGGGGCGTAGGCGCGGCCGAAGAGCTCGCCCAAGTTGGGGTGACGGTCAACCCCAACCACGGCGATGTGCTGACCTTGAGCACGCCGTTGACAGGCCCTGGAACCTTGGACACGGCAGGGCACAACATCAACAACGGCAAGTGGCTCTTGCCCACCGAGGTCAAGGAGGGCCGGCAGTGGTGGAGGTTGGGGGCGACGTATTCGTGGCACCGCCTCAAGCCAACGCCGAATGCCATGGCCGCCCAAGAACTTCGCGACCACATGGCCAAGGCCTTTGACGACGAGGGTGCCGAAGCCCTTCGCACGGCCCAGTTGGAATCCCATCAAGCGGGGCTTCGTCCTGCGTCGCCTGACCGTCGTCCGACCGTCGGTGCTTGGCCCGGTCAACCCAAGGGCGTGCTCATGCTCAACGGCTTGGGAACGCGCGGGGTGTTGGTGGGTCCAGCGATGGCCACGCACCTCGTGAATTGGTGGCTTGACGGCGTGGAATTGCCGCCCGAAATCCGGGCGTCACGGTTCAAATCGGTGCGCCAAAAGGCCCCCGGTTTCCAAGACTGACGTGTTGCTAACCTCTGGCCCGTCGCCTCACGCGCGCGGGGTGCTGAGGTACTTTGGGAACATGTTGCACGATTCCATTTCCAAGGCGTTGAACGAGCAAATCGGGCTCGAAGGCCAAAGCTCCCACACCTACCTGACCATGGCGGTGTGGGCAGAAACCCAAGGCTTCGACGGCGTGGCTGAATTTCTGTACGCCCACTCGGAGGAGGAGCGTCAGCACATGCTCAAGTTGATGCGCTTCGTGAACGAGCGCGGCGCGGTGGCTGAAGTCCCCACCGTTTGCGCCGGCGCCACGCAGTACAGCGGCTTGAAGGAGGTCTTTGAAAGCATTTTGGCCCACGAGACGAAGGTGACGGAATGCATCAACAACGTGGTGGACCTGTGCCTGCAGGCGAAGGATTACACCACCCACAACTTCATGCAGTGGTACGTCAGCGAGCAGATCGAGGAGGAAGGATTGGCGCGTAAAATCTTGGACAAACTCGCGTTGGCCGGCGACGACCACGGTGCCTTGTACCTCTTCGACCGGGACATCCTCACGTTTGGCGCCCCAGACCACGCCTGACCATGACCTCCACCCGCAACCTACGTTCACTCCCCTTCGACGGCTTGGGCCGACGTTGGGCGCTGGTGCTGGCGTTGCCGGTGGTGGCGACGTGGATTTGGGCGGTGCAGGGCGGAACGCAAGACCCCAAACTCGACACGACGGACACCCAAATCGTGATGAAGAGCTTGTTGTTGGGGCAATTCGCCAAAAGCAACAACTGGCCCGATGGGGCCGTGGTGGAGTCGTTTGACCTCGCCATCCACAACAAGCCGGACCTCGTGACGGCCCTGGCGTCGCGGTACGCGGGCACAGCCATTGGGGCCAAGCCCTTGCGTGTGCTGTCCGTGTCCAACGTCGACGACCTCCGGTCGCCGGAGGTGCTGTACACCGAGGCTGAAGGCCCCGAATTGGACGCCTTGTTGAAGGCGGTCAAAGGAGAACCCACGCTGGTGGTGACGGCCCTTCAACCGACGTTGAAGCCTGGTGTGGCCATCAACTTCTTCCTTGTGGAAGGGGGACTGAAATACGAAATCAACTTCGAGGAAGCCGAGAAGCGCGGCATCCTCGTGGGCAACCGAATCATGTCATGCGCAGTGTCTCGTTGATCGTCCTCGCCATGGTGTGCACCGCATGGGCATGGGGTCAGCCAGGCTCCCAGGCGAGCATGCAACAGGCCATCGAGCGTGCCATTTCCCTCGGCAAGGCGGGCCAAATCGATCTTGGCCTTGCCCAGCTCGAGCCCTACTTGGATCGTCCGACGGCCCGCACCGCCAAGGCGTGCTACGTCGCGGGATTCTTGTTCAAGGAGCGCTACAAGACCCACAGCTCGGGCCCGGCCGCTCCCGCCGATCGCGAGGCGGCGGTGCATTGGCTCGGCACGGCACTTGAGTTGCAAGCCCAAGGCCCCACGACAGCGCTGTGGACGACGTCTGCACGGCAGGCAATGAACTACCTCGGGGGCACGCTCTTCGACGACGCCGTGAAGGCTGTGCGCACGTTTGAGCCTGGACAGGAAGCGGACGTATTCGCCCTGTTGGATGCCCACGTGGAGGTGGCACGGACCCTTGACCCCACCGTCGACGCCACGGCAGAACGCACCGAGTTCCACAAAAACCTGGCCCGTGCGTACCGCCAGTGGTTTGAGGCCACCGAGGAGGAGGCGCACTTCGAAGGCATCGTGGCCCAGTATCAGGCGGCCCTTGCGTTGTCGCCGGGGGACATCACGGCGACGTACAATTTGGCCGTCAACATCTACAACCGTGGCGTGGCCCAAATCAACGCCATGGACGAGAACACCTCGCTGGCGGAAATCTTTCTCATCCAGGACGCCAGCACCGCCTTGTTCCAACGGGCCTTGCCTTGGTTTGAGAAGGCCGACGCCTTGCAACCCAACCGTCCGGAGACGTTGCGGGGGTTGATGATTGTGCACCACGCCTTGTTCCATGCCGCCGAGGAGGAGGCGTACCGCGTTCAACTCGAAGAAGCCTTGAAGCGATGAAGGGATTTCGTTGGAACATCGCATGGCGCATGGGCCTCGGATTTGGGGTGTTCATCCTCGCGGTGGCCGTGTTGTTTTTCTTCACCCGCTCCACGCTGACGCAGAGCAGCGAATTGGCGGAGGAGGTCGACGCCTCTCTGGTTCCGAGCCTTGAAGCCCTCGAGGACATGGACCAAACCCTGGCCACGTCCCTGGTGTACATCAACAATTGGATCGAGAAGCAAAGCCGCTCGGACAACGAAAAGAAGGTCGCGCTGCGTCGCATGGTGAACCGGGAGTTCCCGGACCATCTCGAGGAGTTGCAGGCGTTCGATGCGGCGTGGTCCCCTGCCGCGCGCGCCCATTTGGACACCTTGCGCACAGAGACCGATGCCTTGCTGGTGCTGTACGGAGAAATCATGCGTCTGCTTCCCGATTGGAAGAGCTACCAGGATGCAGAAAAGGGATTCTTGGCTGCGGATTACGCCGATCCGGGGATGCCGCTGGAGGTCTTTTCCACCCGCGTGCAACGCCGGTTGGCGACGTTGACTGCAGGCCAAAACGCGGCCCTTCGCGACCGCACGGCTCGGATGGAGGAGCTCGGCGCTCAGTTGACCATGTACGCCGGGCGGGTGGCATGGATCGTGCTGATCTTGGGCGTGGCCTTGGGGGTCATTGTGACCCGAAGCATCGTTCAGCCGGTCAAGGAATTGAAGAGGGCCCTGCTTCACATGGGGCGAGGGGTCTTGCCCGACCGCCACGTGCGGGTCACCCCGGATGAAATCGGAGACATGGCCGTGGCGGTGAACCGCCTTGCGGAGGGGTTGTCCAGAACCCAAAAATTCTCCCAAGAAGTAGGGGGGGGCGATTTCGACACGCCCTACGAACCCTTAAGCGACGACGACGCCCTCGGAAAGGCCCTGCTTCAGATGCGGAGTTCGCTGGCGGAGAACGAGCGTGAACTCGAAGGCAAGGTGGAGGAGCGTACAGAAGAATTGGCCCAGCAAAAGGCGCGGGCCGAGGAAATTCTCGGCGACCTGCAGGACAGCATTTCCTATGCCCTTCGCATCCAGCAAGCCATCCTTCCTTCCGAGCAGGAACGGCGCGAGGTGGTGTACGACTCGGCGGTCTTTTACCAGCCCAGAGATGTGGTCTCTGGCGACTTTTATTGGTTCAAGTCCGTGGGCAGCCGTCGCATGTTTGCGGCCATCGACTGCACGGGCCATGGGGTGCCAGGGGCGTTCCTGAGTTTGGTGGGCCACAACGCCCTCGACCGCGTCACCAAGGTGTACACCGAGCCCCACAAGGTGCTCGACAAGCTGAACGAGCACGTGCTGATGCTGCTGCGCAAAGATGTTCGCGCCGAAGCGAGCATCCCCGCCGAGTTGCTTCGCGAGTTGGCCGTCTCCACGGAGGGGGTCAAGAACGGCGCATACTTCGGGGGACAGGACGGCATGGACTTGGCCATGGTGGCGATCAACTGGGAGCGGATGAAGGTGGAGTACGCAGGGGCCAACAACCCGTTGTACCTCGTGCGGGATGGGGTCCTCGAAGAATTCAAGGCCGACAAATTCGCCATCTGCTCGTTCGAGCCTGGCTCGAAGAACTTCAACGTGCAAACGCTCGATGTGCAGTCGGGAGACACGTTGTTTTTGGCGACAGACGGCTTCGTCGATCAGTTTGGCGGGCCCAAAGGCAAGAAGTTCATGCGCCGTCGCTTCCGAGAGTTGCTTGTGGAGACGGCGGCGTTGCCCGTGCAGGAACACGAGGCCCACTTGAAGTCGAGCTTCGAGGCGTGGAGGGGAGATGAAGAGCAGGTCGACGACGTGCTCGTGGTGAGCATGCGGGTGCCATGAGTCTGAAAGACGCGGCGAGAGAAGCGGTTCGGGCCGGTTGGTCGTGGATGCGCTCGGACAAGGGCCTGTTGCTGTGGGCCGTGCTGGTGGGCATTGCATCGGGGCTGCTCGCTGTGGTCATGAAGCAAAGCGTCGGAGGGCTCCGAAGCGTCATGTTCGCCATCCAATCGTGGGTGGGTGGCTCATGGTTTTTGGCGTTGGGTCCCATCTTGGGATTGGCGGCCACCGCTTACGTGGTTCAACGCGTGCTGGGCGGAGACCATCCAGGCCCCGGCATCCCTTCCACCTTGCACGCCATTTCCACCCGAAGAGGCCGCATGAAACGGACGTGGATGTTCGCCCCGGTACTGACCAGCGTGCTTTCGGTGGGGTTTGGGGGCTCGGGTGGATTGGAGGCCCCTGCCATGCAGGCGGGCGCGGCCATGGGCTCGGAGGTCGCATCCCAAACGCGTCGGCACTTTCGGCGCCGTCTGTTGCTCATTGGCTGTGCCGCTTCAGGCTCCTTGGCGGCGATGTTCAAGGCGCCGGTGGCGGCCATTGTGTTTGCGGTGGAAGTCATCATGATCGACCTCACTGCTTCGAGTCTGGTGCCCATCCTGATGGCGTCGTTGGCCTCGTTGCTCACCGCCTTTGTGTTCTTCGAAGGAGAAGACATTTTGACGGTGCCCACCTTGGCAGCGTTCCAGGCGTCGCGGCTTCCGTGGTACATCGCCATGGGCGTGGTGACGGGTGTGGGCTCTGTGGTCTTCTCTCGGCTTTACCTGGCGAGTCAACATGCCATTGGACGGTTCACCAACCCACGAACCCGCATGACCTTGGCAGGGGCGTTGATCGGGGCGGCCGTCGCGATGTTGCCTCCGCTGTTTGGGGAAGGCTACGAGGTCATCAACCAACTGTTCTTGGGGTATTCCGATGTGTTGATCCAAGATGTTTGGACGTTGGAAGGCTCCTTGGCGTTGCCAAGCCTGATTGGTTGGCTGGTGTTGGCCAGTTGCTTGAAGCCCATGCTGACCGGGTTCACCGTGGGCGCCGGAGGAGTGGCGGGCATCTTCGCGCCAGCGCTGTTCAGTGGGGCCCTGTTGGGATTCGCGTTTGCCCTGGGCCTGAATGGGTTTGTGGACCCGACCACCATGCCGATTGGCAATTCGGTGCTGGCCGGATTGTGCGGCATGATGGCTGGGGTGTTGCACGCCCCATTGACCGCCATCTTCTTGGCCACAGAACTCAGTGGAGGCTATGGGTTGTTTGTGCCCTTGATGCTGACCTCGGCCATCTCGTTCACTACGTCACGCGCTCTGAAGCGCCACAGCATCTACACCCGCGAGTTGGCCGAGCGGGGAGAACTCTTGACCCACGACAAGGACCAAACCGTATTGACCTTGATGAACCTCAAGGAAGAGCTCGAGCAGGACTTTTTGCCTGTCCAAGCCCATTGGAACTTGGGTCAATTGGTGGAGGTGGTGGCCCAAAGCCAGCGCAACCTTCACCCCGTGGTGGACGGAGAGGGCCACTTGATGGGCATCGTGGATTTGCAGGACATCCGGCAGGTGATGTTTGACCGCAGCCAGTACATGACGTTGCGCGTGGTGGACCTCATGACGTTGCCTCTGGCCGAGGTGCAATGGGAAGACAAGATGGACGACGTGATGGCCAAATTCGAGCACTGCGGTGCGTGGAACTTGCCGGTGGTGGAAGACGGCCGATACGTGGGGTTTGTGTCCCGGTCACGCCTCTTCAACGCCTACCGGAAGTGGCTCAAAGCCACAAGCCTCGACTGAATCAAGGGGTGTACTCGACCGCGCCTTCGAGGATGTAATTCATCTGGTACACGTCGTCGGCGTTGAGCCGAAGGGTGCCCCGGAAGGACAACCGGTCGTCGGTTTGGTAGGCGCGCTCGCTTTTGCCTGGAAACCGCAGGTCGATCACGGATTCAGGCCCCGCCCCGCCGCAGAAAAAGCAATTCGCAAACGGGTACCGACTCAAGACGTAGAAATCCTCGTCCACGTCCACAGGAATCATGTAGCCGGTGATGAAAAATTCTTTGCCTTCCGCTGCCATGACTTGTGGCCCAAACGTCGGCATCCAGTAGTACGCGTCCAGTTCCTCGAGGTACACGTCTTTGAACTCCACGTCACTCAGGGCTTGCCACGTCAATTCTGACAGGTCCTCGTCGGATGTGGCCACCACGGCAGGCGCCTCAAGTGCTTCGGGCGCGGTGACGGGCTGAGGGTCGAGGCTTGCGAGTTTGGCCTCCCCCACATGGCGCAATTGGTCCTGCGTGGCTTGGGCCTCATCTGAAGGGTGGCACATGCTGCTCCAGTCCATCATGGACACGGCCACCAACGCTGCGGCGGAGAACACCATGGTGAGGAAGGACGTCGTCTTCATGTCTTGCGAAGGTAGGGGTTCAGAGGGTGTCAGGCTTCACTCAAGGTCCGGCTGATGTCCAGTCGGAGGCTTCGGCGGGCGGGGATGGCAGAGGCCAAAAGACCCACCAACACTGCGGCCCCAGCAAGGGCCCATTCACTGGAAAGGATTCCCATGGAGGACAGGTCGTAGTGGAATTGGTTCTCCACCACCTGGCCCAAGACCGTCATGCCCACACGGCTGAGGATCAACCCCAGGGTGGTGCCAGCCACACTGAGCAGTCCACCTTCGAGGAGCAACAAGCGGTACAGGGTGGAGGGGGTTCCGCCCATGGTGCGCATCAGGGCCAATTCATGGCGCCGTGCACGGATGTTGTCCAGCACGGAAATGAAGATGCTGGCGAAACTCAAGGCCATGATGAGCATGGCAATGGCGCGGAGCGCTGAGGTTCCCAACCCAAACTGCTGCGTCATGCGGTTGACTTCAATCGCCGGCAGGGCCACCTGCATGTTGGTGTCGCGCAGGGTGTTGGGGATGGTCAACACGGCCAAGGGGTTGCGCTTCTTCAACAGCATGGCCGTGATTTCACGTGTGGCGGGATCCACCACCTCGCCTTCGTGGGCGTGCACGTTCCAGATGCTGGCCATGGGCGTCAACAGCAGCTGGTCGACCACGCTTCCGCTGGGCTCCAAAATGCCCACGACCGTGAAGGTCTTGTCGGTGTGGATGTCGGTTTGGTCTTTCAGGCCGTGGGCGCTGAAGAACGTGTCTCCCAACGTCATGCCCAAGTTGGCCGCGACGCGCGCCCCAAGGGTCACCTCGAACGGCGCCTCCCAAAGTCGCCCCTCGGCCACCTCGACGCCGTAGTGGTCGACGTACGAGTGCTCGGTGCCAACGATGCGGTACCCTTCGTGGTTGTCGCCGTACGCCAGCGGGATGCCCGATGCGATGTAAGGGTGCTTCAACACCTTTTCAGCCTCTCGCTGGAGAATGTTGCCAGTCGGGGCATCGATGTGGTAGACGTTGGCCAAAATGAGTTGCAACGGACTCCCTTTCGCCCCAAGGACCAAGTCGATGTCTTTGATGTTGCGTTCAAAGGCGTCGTTCACCTGCTTCTCGGTCAACAGCATGAGGCTCACCATGCCCACCCCAAAGCCGAGCAATGCCAGGCTCAGGGCGGTTTGCAAGGGCTTGGCTTTCAAGTTTTGCCACGCTTGGTACAAGAGACCCAACCTCATGTGTCTTGGCGTTGAAGGGTGACACAATGCGGATACCGGTCCTTCAACCGTTGGTCGTGCGTGACCACCACCAACGTGGCGTCCGCCGCTTCGCGGTCCAAAATGTCCATCACAGCCGCGGCATTCTCGTCGTCCAAGGCCGACGTGGGCTCGTCCGCGAAGACCACCTTGGGCTGGTGAAGCAGGGCGCGTGCGATGGAGGCCCGTTGTTGCTCGCCCACGCTCAATTCATGAGGCCGGGCTTGGGCTCGGTGGGCAATGCCCAACCGGTCGAGCATGGAGGCCATGCGTTCGAGCACCTCTGCGGGCACCCGTCCTTGGGTCAATTGGTGGGGCAAGGCCAAGTTTTCTTCGAGCGACAGGCTCTGCACAAAGTGGGCGCGTTGAAAGACGATGCCCAGCTCCTGGCCACGCCACACGTCCAAGTCTCGGTCGGAGGAGGCGCGCAAATCACGTCCGGCCACTTCGACCGTGCCGGCCTGGGCACGGAGCATGCCGCACAGCACGTGCAACAGGGTGGTCTTGCCCGTGCCAGATTGGCCGAGCAGCAACATGCGCTCGCCTTGCGCACAGGCAAAATCGGGGAAGTCCATCCGAGGACCCTCGGCGCCATATTGGAACTGCACACCCTCCACCTTGACCATGCACCGAAGGTACGCCGTCCAAACGTGCGGTTGGATGTAGCTTCGCACACGAACCTCGCACGACTATGAATTTTTGGCAACGACTCTCTCGCTTTGGCATCGGCATCGTTTTGGGCATCGCCTTGTCCCTGTACTTCTTTGGAGGCCGGGGATGCGGTTCGTGGTTGCCCTCCGCCCAAATCCGAACCAGCATTGTCGAGGGCGGCGTGCAGCTTTCAACGGACGTGACCCAGTCGCATCCGTCCCTGTCGGTGTCCGATGTGCTGTCCTTTGTGGGCACCGCAGACATCAACTTCGGGGAAAGCGGTCCCCGTGACACCCCGCAGTGGTACCTGCTCGAGGCCGAAGGCCAAGGGGCCGGGGCGCTGACCGAAGTGGAGGTGGTGTTGCTCGACACGGCGAGCTTGGTGCGTCGGGTGTCCGTTCAGAACTGACTCCGCGCCACCAGCGCATCGTAGATCGATTGCGCTTGACCGACCAGGTCCCCTGAAGCCTCTCCTTCCACGGCTCGGACCTTGGTGTACGCGTCGTACCCAAACCCTTCTACGGAGCGGCCAGCCACCTCGGCGATGCGTTGCAACACGTCGTTGGGGGCTGCGCAATACCGCTCGTACGACACCAAGTGCAGGCGATGGGCGTCCAAGGTGAGAACCTCTTGGTAGTGGTTGATCCAGAGTTGAAGCCAGTGGTCCAAGGTGGTGGGGTCCCCTGCAAGCATCCGTTGGGTGGAAGGAAAGTGGAAAGGCTTGTGTCCCAGACCAAACTCGTGGTGCGCC